>JBAYYO010000013.1:0-17601 GCA_041672985.1 Syntrophomonas sp.
TCGCCACTCCCGTCCAGGCCGCCCTCGGCAATATATTGGCCAAAGGTGAGAATAAACTGCTTCAGACCAACTTTGTGGCCTATGAGACTGTTGTTCACATGATCTCGATCGTGTTGTTCTCCAGCGCCTATATGCTGATCCTACCCTTCATGAAAATCTATACGAGCGCTTTAGGAGAAGGAAATTACATACAACCCTTGTTTGCAATGCTTTTGCTGACGGGAGAACTGATATACTGCCTGCGTTTGCCTTATGACACCATCGTCATGGCGGCAGGCAGATTTAAAGACACCCAAAACGGGGCATTCATTGAAGCCGGTTTGAATCTGGCTCTGTCTATAATACTGGTCTATTCCTTTGGTCTGATAGGGGTTGTCATTGGAACCGTGGTTTCTATTCTTTTCAGGCTGATCTATTTTATGATATTTCTGCATAAGAACATCCTGTATCTGAGGTACGCCAAAATCATTAAGAGGATGGCAATCAGCGCAATAAGCGTTCTCTTGAACGTGGCCATAATGTGGGAAATTGCCCAACGATTGACGCTGGATACCTTATCCGGTTGGCTTGCCGGCGCAGTAATCATTACAATTTGTACCGCTGCTGTCACGCTGGCGATTCATCTGTTGTTTTACGGGAGGGAAGTATCCTATTGTATGTCAATTTTTCGCGACATAAGCAGGAAAAAGGCGGTGTGATTTATAATTACTAATAATGGTTTATTTTTATGGTATTTATTAACAAACGAGGTAAAATGAGGTATAAAATGACAAAAACCTTAATATCCGATGGAATTATGGCCCAGGCTGAGAATTTATTGATCTGATCAATCGAAAGAGGGTGACCTGGTTCGGCACCAGCCCTGCGGTATTGAACTCGCTGGCTGCCTACCTGGAGGAGAGCGGGACGATAGTTGAAAGCCACTCGCTGCGTTTTATCCTGTCAAGTGGGGCTCCGCTGACAGAAAAAATCCGGGCATTTTACCAAGAAACATTCAATGTTCCAGTTGTCGAGTCGTATGGGATGACGGAAACTGGCATAATCACCTCGACATATCAGCTGCCGAAGGGCTATAAAGCGGGATCGGTCGGTGTCTCAACAGGTCTGGAAATTAAAATCCTGCACGGAGAAATATTGGTGCGGGGGGATTCGGTGTTCCACGGATACGAGAATTCGGAAGAATCAAACCATTGCTATTTTATCGACGGATGGTTTCGTACCGGTGACCAGGGGTATCTTGACGAGGATGGGTACTTATTTATCACCGGCAGGTTTAAGGAGATGATCAACCGGGGAGGGGAAAAGGTATCTCCTTACGAGGTGGAGAAGGCCATATTGCGGCACGAGGCCGTGAACGAGGCGGTCGTTTTTCCGATCCCGAACAATTACGGCTCGGAAGATGTGGGAACGGCGGTTGTTTTAAAGGAAGGACAACATATCAACATTATCGAATTGCGAGGTTTTCTCCAGGGACTTATATCGGCATATAAAATGCCGACGCAGCTTTATGTGGTGGAGGAGATCCCATATGGGGAAAACCGCAAGGTGCAGCGGCGGCTTTTGAAGGAAGAACTTGAAAAACGGTACCCTGATCAAATTGCCGCGGGGGGAGTCTCAACAGGAAAGGGTGATGACGACTCAAGAGAAGTCCTATCGGCAACGGAAAAGATTGTACTGGAGATTTGGAAAAAGGTTTTGAAAAAACAAACCATCAGAACCAGGGAAGATTTCTTTGTTATGGGCGGCGACTCATTGAAGATGGCGCTTGTATACAGCGAATTGGAAAGGATTCTGGGAATCCAGGTTTCCATCAATGCTTTATTTCATAAAACCACTATCAAAGATCTGTCTGCTTATATCGATTCCAAAGGCATGGTCAAAAGTGGTTATAAATACCTGGTTCCGATCAAAGAAACTGGCAATAAGGCCCCTTTGTTTTGTATTCATTCGGTTGATGGAGAGGTGATGACATATCACAGCCTGGGTGAATTTATGGAAGAAGACCATCCGGTTTATGGGCTCAGGTTTGTGCCTGAAGGGATTGAGTGGAAGCACCCCTTGAATTTTGAACAATTGGGTGCAGAGTATGCCAGGGAGATTCAGGTGTTTGACCCCTATGGACCATACAACATTTGCGGAAATTGCCTGGGAGGTGTATTAGCTTTCGCAGTTGCCCAGGTGCTGGTCGGGAATGGGAAAAAAGTGGGTATGCTGGTCATGCTCGATTCAGTATTTCCGAAAGGTACAGCCGGACAACAAAAACTACTGCGTTTATTCATCAATAGTCTGGATGAACTGAAGGGTTATCGTCTCTCGGGCGCGGTTCGGATGATAGTGAAGAAGCTCAGATCTCTGCTTAACCTGTTGACAAGGGCTGCCCTCACCAAAAGATACCTGAATGAAGCGGATACAGGGGGGTGCATGGTGAGTTTAGGCATGCCTAAAGATGTTATGTTGAATTACGCCCATAACATTTATCAGCCGGGTTTCTTTGACGGAGACGTATATTATTTCAGAGCTGTGCTGGACAAGATGAAGCAAACCTCCTCTCCTCATCTTTGGGCAAAGATGGCGAAGAATCTCCATCTAATCGATATGCCTTGCCGACATAACGATATCCCTGGGCCTGAAAACTCAAAGGTACTGGTGAAAAAACTATGCTCGATAATGGAGAACAGGGATGCTTGATTTTCTCAGCGGGATGGGCAAGAAACGCAGATTGACCGGGTGGGCAAAACGGTTCAGTGATGCAGTGGCTGTAGTACTGGTCATATATATCGCCGTGTCAGTATTTCTCTACCCGGAGGCAATTCTCTACCGGAGTATTTGCTTTGGCCTGTTTTTTGTCGGTATTTTTATTGAGTATGCTGCACCAGGCAGCGGAACCGAAGAATATGTGCCCGTATATGATTTTATTCTGGCCGGAGCATCCCTGTCGGTAAGTATATACTTCATGCTTAATATTGAAAGAATTGTCTTGCGACATATCTTTGTCAGCGAAGTATTTATTGGAGATATTGTTTTCGGTATTGTAACGATCATGCTGTTGCTGGAAGGCTCCAGAAGGGTGCTGGGACCATGGCTGCCAGCTTTCAGTATTCTGTCTCTTCTTTACATATTTTTCGGAAATCATATTGGGGGACGACTGGGACATCAGGGATTTACTCTGCCATATGTTATTGATGGCCTGTTTCTATCCAATTATGGAATATGGGGCAGTACTTTTGGAGTAGCGGTCGGTCAGATCATGGCTTTTATGCTCTTTGCGTCCTTTTTTCAAAAATCGGGCGCGGCCGATTTTCTCTTTGATTTTGCCGCCTCCATTGCCGGCGCAACCAAAGGTGGTGTGGCTAAAATCTCTGTCATAACCTCGGCTCTTTTTGGGATGATTTCCGGAGGACCGGTGACTGATGTAACAACCACCGGCTCTTTAACGATTCCCGCCATGAAAAAGAAGGGATATCCAGCGACAATGGCGGCTGCCATTGAAAGCTGTGCCTCCATCGGAGCCATTTTTATGCCCCCTATCATGGGCAGCATGGCTTTCATCATGGCGGAGGTGGTCGGAATTCCGTACGGGGAGGTGGCCAGGAGAGCACTTATCCCCGCCATCTTGTATTTTGCCGTAATATTTTTTATTGTTGATTTTAGATCCCGAAAACTAGGCATTGAAGGATTCTCAAAGAGCGAACGCAAGCCGCTTTATGCGCTTGCAAAACGGGGTTTGATATTTTTTGTGCCTTTGATCTATTTGAGCGTCAGGCTTTTTTCGGGAAGTTATCCTCAAAGAGTTGCCTTGGAGTCAATTGCCGTGATACTGATCATTAATCTGCTGCAGAAAAACAATCTCATCAAACTGGATATCCTTAGGGAAACCATGACAACCGCAGTTCATAGGGGGAGGATCGTCGTTTCCACCATGGCAGCTTGTGGAGTTTTTGTGAGTATTGTTATGATAACGGGACTTACCTCCAAATTGGGTTCATTTTTGAACGGAATATCCAATTACTCCAGTCTGATGATTCTGGGCATTGTGGTGATAATTACTGTATTTCTTGGGCTGGCGATGAACGGCACCTCATCCTATCTAATCACCGCGGTGATTTGCGCTCCGATCTTGATAAAGCAGGGATATAATCCTCTGGGGGTCCATATGTTCATCTTATATTTTGCCGCCATGGCTACCATCACACCGCCGGTCGCCATGACTACTTACACCGCGGCCGCTATCGCCGAAGCCCCTCCCCTGCCGGTGAGCTTTCAAGCCATGATGATAGGTGCTATTGCTTATATACTGCCTTTTGCGTTTGTGTATAACCCCTCCATTTTACTTTATGGTTCTGTGGGGCAAACATTGCTCAGCTTTACATCTGCAATGGCTGGTGCTGCCCTGCTGGCCAGCGCCATGGAAAAATGGTGGTTTGGTTTGAAAATGAACATCTTGCTGCGCGGCTGTATTCTGGCAGCAGGCACCGCCTTGATTATTGGCAAGATTTTTTTCATCATGGGTGCCCTGGTACTATTATCGGTTAGTTTTATATATACGGTTTTATATAAGAAAACATACAGGGATGCTTGATAGTATGGAAAGGAGGTTTTTAAAAAAACAATGATTTCCGGCGATGGCAAATTCTGATGTTTGGGAGGTGTCAAAATCAGTCCGGACCCCAATATCTTACTTTTTAACGATTGGAGGATTACATGTGAGAAAAGCAGGACCATTAATTGTCGTCCTATTGCTTCTTACGTTGTTGATGGTAACCGGGTGCAGTAAAACAGAGCCAACCAATTCGGTAGCGGCAAATAAAGCGACAACATCATCTTTCGATACTGCTCCGATTACCACAACCTTGATACAGGCAACACCCTCCGGGGTTTTGTTTATGCTCAGCAATGGAATCGCTGAAAGTCTGAACAAAACCTATCCAGGTTCCGTGCTTCACGTAACACCCGGGAATCCGACATCCAACGTAGACCGATTGGTCAGGGGGGAAGCCGAGTTTGCCTTGACCTACAATACCTCAACCATGAGTGCCGTGGAGGGCAAGGAACGTGAACCTCAGCCGGAATTAAAAGCGATCGCCGCACTGAAAACCTCTCCCATGCAGTTTGTTTTGAAAGAAGATATTGGCGCTTTGACGCTAGATGACATCATTAACAAACAAATTAAACTTAAATTATGCATAGGACTGCCGGACAGCGTAACCGAACAGACATTTATACAGGTGCTGCAGCAATATAAACTAACCAAGGCTGATATGCAAGGATGGGGCTGTGTCTTTGTGAATAAAGGACCGGAAGAAACAGCACAAATGTTTTCTGATGGCGCTATTGACGGTTATTTCTATAGTTTATCGGCACCACACCCATCTATTATGAAGAATGCCCTCGATAAAAAAATAAGCATGATTACCATCAATCCAGATGTTATCGATGCAGTTTGTCAGACTTATGGCTACGAAAAAATTACTATTCCTGCGGGCAGCTATACCTTCCTGACCGAGGATTATCATACCTTTACAGACTACATCATTCTGTCAACCACCGATAAGGTTTCCAATGAGACTGCCTATAAAATAGCCCGGTCACTGCACCAAAACATCGAATACATTACATTAATCCATTCGGCGTTGAGGGATCTCAGTGAGGAAAAGATGGTTAAAAAACTAAAGGTTCCTATTCATCCCGGAGCTTTAATCTATTACCAGGAGGCAGGCTTGGTTCAAGAGTAAGAAAATGTTCATCCTGTGATTAAACAGGCAAGGGGATAATAACATGAAGAAAAGCACACGTTATTGGACCATTGGGAATGACGTGTGCTTTTCATAAGAGCTTGTTTCTATTAAATATATTCGGAATAAAGTGACCAGCATCGGACACCTGCTGAGTCTGAGGAATTAATCCCTCCATAATCCATTCCATATTGACCACTGTTATCCGGTCCGGAATTTCGTCATGTCTGGCACAAACAGCCACCCGATATTCAGGCTCTAATTCATAAGTACGCAGGAACGCACCGACATGATGATCAGAATCCACAACTGATATATTGCCATTATCACCAAACTTCAGGGAAAAAGATCTGAGTTCCTTGGATAGACCGCAGCCCAGAGCCTTGATATAACTTTCTTTCAGGGTCCATACTTCATAAAAATGGTCGGTTCGTTCCTCTGCAAGCCGGTCCATAATATATGAAACCTCGGCTGGAGAAAAGAGGTTGGGGGCGATAGCCAGGTCGATTAGTGCTACCTCTTCAACATCAATGCCTACAGGATCACTGTCAACAGCGCAAACAACCCATTTGCCGGAATGGGCGATGTTATAATGAAAACCTTCTGTATTGCAGAGATATGGTTTGCCATAACGATTTCTATTGAATTGAATCTCCTGGTTATTTTTATGCAGATACCTGCAAACGATGGACCTTATTATAATATCCCCTATCAGAACACGCTTTGCATCATGATAATCATGAAAAGCTTGTACACGCTTCTGCTTTTCAAGAGAAATGTACTTAATCAGATCTGACACGTTTATATGTATGTGATTTTCTGCGATATTTATTCCAAAGACCTCCATCACCTGGCATCCCTGCTTTCTGGAAACAAATCATTGTATCAAGCTATTACAAATCTAAAACATTGGGTTCAATATAGTCAATCTTTTTCATTTTCTAACCAAAGCAGTTGATTGCATAGCATGATAAAGATATAATATGGTTAGAATTTTACTACGAGGAGTTGATACCATGCAGATTAAACCGTCCGCAAGCATCCGGCAGAACTATAATGAGATAGCGGATTTGTGCAGGTCTACAGGTGAGCCGGTGTATCTTACCAAAAACGGCGAGGGCGATCTAGTGGTGATGGATATAGAGGCGTTTACCCGCCGTGAAAAAATGCTGAAGCTGCGCGAGGAACTGCTGGCCGTCGAGGAAGACCGTCTGGCCGGACGCGCCGGAGTAACGCCGGATGAACTGGACAGCTATCTGGACAGCATTATTGATGAGGTGGAAGAGCCAGTTTTTATTACAAAAAACGGTGTTGGTGATATGGTTGTGATGAGTCTTGAAGCCTATGAGCGTCAGCAAGGACTCATAGACCTATATGTAAAGCTGGCCGAAGCGGAAGAAGAAATAGCAAACGGTGCAGAGGGTAAGGACTTTTTTGAGTATGCAAGACAGTTGAGGTCGCAAAGCTCGAAGTCATGAGTAGAAATCAAACCGATAACGTTCTTCTTGCTCAATTCTTTTAAAACAACCTGGGCACCGGCAATACGGTCCAAGGAGTTTGTCCCTCGAAATACCCCGTCAATTAAGTAAAGCATCGGCTGCCCTTTATCTGCCTGCTTTAATATCATATTTATTCTAAAGGTTTAGTTAATGATATTCATTAATGATATCTGCGGCAAGGGGGCAACTAAAAAACGCCCTAGTTAGGGCGAATACTGATTCTCCCATAGCTGACCTTATATCAGAGGCTTTAAGGTGACTCGATCCTGATCCAGGGTTGCTACGTTCAAATCCATGCTTCCCGGAATTTTCCCCGGAAGATAAACCCTTGACTCAACAAGGTGTGGCAAGGCACGATTCCAGCGGAACAGCTTCATCATTATGAACGTACCGTCCGGGTTGTGACCGTTCGCAATGAAGAAGGCGGGCGCGTATCAGTACGGTATGTTTCAGAAAATCCGGGCTTGCCGGATTCACAGACCGCCGCTCCACGTCTTGAGGACTTATATCTCTGGCTGTTCCGTGGCGAGGAAGTGAAGCGTTCTGATTGGCAAAGGTCTAAATTTCACCATTGTGGGAGTGGGATTCTTCTTGCAGCACTAGACGGGCTTACTTATTAAGGACTACCAAAAAGCCGTTGTTTTGGCGGGAGAATAATCATACACATACTAAGATAGCTAAGGCCAAACGGCGGTTTTGAAATAAAGAAATTCAAAGCCGTCGTTTCCTTTAGGCAGTTATATGGCTGTTACCCAAAGATATAAGTAAACTGGAAGATACAAGCGAGAAGAAAATAGAAAACTCTGAAACGTTTTTATACGAGCGGAGTCTTATGGGCAGGAGGTGAGAAAGTGACGGACTTCGGAGAAATATATACAGAATACTTTTCTGATGTATATAAATATGTGCTAACCCTATGTAGGAACGAGGCCATTGCGGAAGAAATTACGCAGGAAACTTTTTTCAAAGCCATGCGGCATATAGATCAGTTCAATGGAAGCTGCAAATTATACGTATGGCTTTGTCAGATTGCTAAAAATACTTACTTCTCACTTTCCAAAAAACGAAAGCGGATGGCTCTGGATATAAATGCAGATTTTCCAGATATAGCCACGGATTTAGAAGGAGATTACCTGGATAAAGAGGCGGCAAGGCGATTACACATTCTGCTTCATAATCTGAATGAGCCATACAAAGAGGTCTTTACTTTACGGGTATTCGGAGAACTGCCATTTTTTCAAATCGGTGAGTTATTCGGGAAGACCGATAGTTGGGCAAGACTGATTTTCTACAGGGCAAAAAATCAATTACGGGAGGCAATGAAATGAAAATATCTTGCGAAATAATCAAAGACTTACTGCCGTTGTATCACGATGGCGTTTGCAGTAACGATAGCAAAACGATGGTTGAAGAACATCTTGCTTATTGTGATAGCTGCAAAGCTGAGCTGCAACCAATGGAGGATGAGTTATTCGTTAACAATGCAGAACAGAATTTACAAGAGGCAGAGGCGGTAAAAAAACTGTCAAAGAGGTGGAAAAAAGGCATGTTAAAATCGTTGCTGAAAGGCATTTTAATCACTATTTTGGCTATTGCCCTTATTGCTCTTGTTTTCTATTTCTTTATAGGTTTTAGAATTATCCCCAAACCCTATTGACGGAGGAATATAATTTGAGCCACTACATTTTGACAGCAGAGCATATTCAAAAAAAGTACAACGGAAATACAGTTTTGCGGGATGTTTCCATTCATATTAAGAAAGGCGAAATTTATGGATTGGTTGGTAAAAACGGTTCCGGAAAAACGACTCTATTTCGTATTTTAACAGGACTTATTCAAAAATATAACGGAACAGTTTCCGTTGGAGAGCCTGGCGTTCAAAAAATCAAGGTTTCTGCGGTTATTAACTCTCCATCGTTATTTCTTAATTTGAGCGCGTTTGAAAACATGAAAGCGCAAGCCTTTCTGTTGGGAATGCGCGATGATAGCCGGATTAAAAAAATCCTGAAAATTGTTGGATTAGAGGACTGCAAAAACAAATTGGTAAGAAATTTCTCGCAGGGCATGATGCAAAGATTAAAACTGGGAATGGCACTGCTGGAATACCCGGATATTCTCATTTTAGATGAACCTATTAACGGACTTGACCCCGATGGCATTGCAGAGCTGCGCGAGCTGCTTCTCCGCTTAAATCATGCCAGCGGAATGACAATTCTGATTTCCAGCCATATTCTAAGCGAATTGGAACAGGTAGCCACTTGCTTTGGTATTTTGCATGACGGAGAAATCGTTAAAGAGGTATTTATCCAAGACATTCTTCAGAGCGGGACTACTTTAGAAGAACTATATATGCAGTCCACCAAAGGGGGAAAACAGGGATGACGAATATATGGAAAAGCGACCTTTACCGATTTGGGAAAAGCAAACTGTTTTATGGTATTGCAGCGTTTGCATGCGTCATAGCTTTCTTGCTTATAATGCTCATGCGGCAGGATATTCGTTTGGGTATTTCTATCTTCGGAGATTTAACGGCATTTAGAAAAATCGATGATATTATTCGAATTGGTATAGCGTATCAAAAAGGATTAGGGATTCTCATTGCCGTTCTGATTTCTGTTTTTATCGGTCAGGAATACCAATGGCAAACATGGCAGCAGAAATGGATGACAAGCAAGAACCGCCTTTTTATTTATTTGTCAAAAGCGGCGCTTTCGTCGGCGGTATCCGCTTTAATATTCCTGATCTTTCAAATAGTCGCGCTACTTAGTTCCGGCCAGATACAGGAAATGTTGACGCCGAATTATGCAGGCATGATGATAAGCGGCGTTTTTATTTACGCCGCATTGGGATCGGTAATCTGTTTGCTCTCCATGCTGATTAAAAGCAGTACGGCATCAATGATTGTTTGCCTTGGCTATGTGTTGTTCAGCGAAACACTGGTATCCGTGATAAGAAACTTGAGCAGTTTCTCCGATACGGCTGCAAGGCTTGTGGAATGGGGTGTTCAACATTCGATTTTTGGTATGTCGTCGATTGGTTCTGCAGCATCGGTTTCAACAGACATCGCAATATCTATTTTGATAAATTCGCTTGCAATTATGCTTTTATCTACCGCGATTGGATTGTTTCTTTTTCGGAAGTACGAATTATGAGATTGCTGATGATCTCTTGGTTCGCGATGGAGAGCGGAACTTGCGACGTCCAAGGATGGACTAGTGCAGCGGTGCCATGGATGGCAAGGAGCTGCCTCTAAATGTCAACGAAAAAGTTTACCACCAATGATAACTTCCTGAACGGTAATATATTCCATTTTCCCGCATCCTTTCAATAGCATATAGCTATATGCTATTCGTTTAAACGAATTCAAGCAAGAAAAAAATATTAACTCAACTTTCGCACCTAAATAAAATAAAACTCAAAGCGCTTAACCAATTGCTGCGAAGATGTAGGAAATATTGCTGGAATACACCACAAACTCCTAATAAAATTTATCGGGATAGATAGGAATTTGCGTTTTTTCCCTTCATAGTACTTTTAAAGTATAATCACACTTGTTTGGGGTCAGGCACCGCCAAAGTTTTATAAAATCTGCTTAATTACAGAAAACGTGTTAAAAGTTGTACTCCTGGACATATCATAATAATCACACCGGCAACAATAAGCCCCTTGAAAAGATGTTTTACCAAAAGTACAAATTCCTTGATTTGAGTTATCGTATATGATAACATGATGGTGAGGTGAAGCATATACTAAGATTAGAGGTGTATCATGGATTGGCAAGTGGAATATTATAAAAAGGAAAACGGAGATATCCCTGTACTGGATTTTCTGCTGTCGTTGGAAGCGAAAATACGGGCGAAAGCCTTTAGCGAAATAGAACTGCTGGAAAAGTATGGGCCTGAATTAAGGGAACCATACGTCAAGCCTATAAAAGGCAAAGGCCTTTTTGAATTGAGAATCAAATTCGCCTCGGATATCAGCAGGATTTTCTATTTCACATACCGCCAGAAGACTTTTGTGCTGCTTCATGGTTTCACCAAAAAAACTCAAAAAACTCCACAAAGAGAGATTGAACGGGCACTGCGTTATAAAGAAGATTATGAAAGAAGGTGTGACAATGAGTAAGGCAGGAGCAAAGTTTTCCGAAGTGAAAGAGCTTTTGATGAAGGACGAAGAATTCAAATCTGAATACGAAAAGCTGAAACCGCGCTATGATGTGATTTCGCAAATCATTGAAGCACGCACCAGCCAAAATATTACCCAGGAAGAATTGGCGCTTCGGGTTGGGACCCAGAAATCCAATATCAGCCGCCTCGAAAGCGGAACGTACAATCCATCTCTGGACTTTCTGTCCAAGGTTGCCCGCTCCCTTGGCAAAGAGGTGCAGGTTACGCTGAAATAAAAAATGCGAGAAAGTCATAAAGAAGTTTGTGATAGCACAGATGAATAATAATTCAGGTACTGAGAGATCAGCGCCTGGGGAATGGTAATGTTAAAGGAGATGAAAGTTGATTATTTGTTACATATGCATTAAAGGTTCCTGTAATAATATCATTCTCTAAGATCAGTATTTTATCATTATTCTCATTATAAAATGCTGCGTTCACATATTGGTATCTATTTTTGGCTTCGTTGAAAACATTTCGTTTAACTATAACTTTATTATCTTTAACTCAAACTTCGCACCCCAAAACAGGTATCAAAGACCTAATATATAGGGGCAGGGAAGCAATCCATTGATTGACTTGACATAATAGCTCTTTGATTTGACATGTTCACCTGAAACGCCATTAGCCAGCTTATTGAAGAATAACATCAATTGTTTAATGGCAGTTTCGTAATCAATATCCTGTATTTCATCGCAGAGCAAGTAAAATAGCTCTCCGTAGCTTCGGGAATCCTGATTGTGCGTGTGTCCTGAAGGAATGGCTGCGACGAAAGGAGTTGAAAGCAACAGTCAAACCATGCTTTGTAGGAGATGATGATAGGCCCATCGGAATCGGCATTCAGGTGCTGGTTTCAAACCGCCTTTAGGTGCTGCGTCTTACCCATGACCCCGTACTAAGATACAACTGCGGCTTTGATGTTTTTGGCAGAGTGCCCAGTATTGCTATATTTAGTCGTTTCTATGAACAGTTAGCTGAATCAGAAGTACTTGGCGAACTGTTTAAGAAACAGGTTGCAACAGCAGAGTCCATGGGGCTTCTTGATACCAGTTCCATTGCCATAGATGCTTCCAAAGTAAATGCCAATGAGAAGTCAGTTCCACCTAAAAACATTAAAGATGATGGACAGTCAGCGAACTGGGGCAGCAAGCTAGATACCAATCTTCTTTCTTCAGCTATAAAAATTTAAGTATAATAAAATACTTGATTATTAGTATACTGGCTTTGAAAAGAAGATAGCTCAAAACAATAGCTAATACCCAGAAGATTACAGCGTGAGAAACAGGTCTTTTCCCTTTTTTATACCATAAATAGAAAATGCCGAGCACGGCGAGGAAATACACCAGACCATAAAAAAGCACCTCATTATATCCCCAGTTTATGCCTACTGCATGCCCTGCCAAAGTATAGTTTAGTTTAATATAAATACTTAATAAAAATATAGTGCCTAGCAAAACAATTAAACTCGATGCCCAATATATTATCCAAAATGATTTAGGCTTATCAAACTTTTTACGCAATAAACCAAATAACGCATATAAGATGATAATAGAAGCTGTGGCTATAACTGCATTAATAACAGCTAAATACTTATCTAAAAATTCCAACATTTCGCTGACCTCCTTTCGTAATTATTACTATAATATTCCACATTTTCACCCTCCATAATTATTTGATTAAATAAATAAGTTTTTAAAAATCACCCCTTTCATAACATCATCTCATCTCCCTACCCAAACATATCTCTGGTTGTCCAAATTTTTCCTTTCATAGTATATAAACACTTTAAAGCAGCTTTTGTAACACGTCTTTATAAAAAAATATTTTGGGGGCAAAGGTAGTAACCGGATTCACTTACTCCGAGTACTTGACACAATGCGGTAACCGACCAGCGTTCCCGCTGTTGCTTGATGTAGTCAATCAGCTTACTCTTGCTTACTTCTTCTGGCGCTTTACGAAAAAACCCAGCGCATCCTGTAATATTTGACTTCTTCTCTGGCTTCCCTAAGTTCTTTGGCCAGCTTGGCGTTTTCGATCCGTAATTCGTCCTCGCTCATCGGCTGTCCTGTGTTGTTTAATACGACACCCTTTTTCTTTGCTCTATTTCGCCAACCATAGATGGTGTCTGCATTCATTCCCAGCCTCCGCGCTGCTGCCGATGCACCTATTTCATTTGCCAGTTTAAGCGCCTCGGCTCGTTCTTCTGTACTGTATTTATTTGCCATCTTTCCATCGCTCCTTATAGAAATGTATTTTATCATTTCCTTGCGATTTCAGACTGCACTTTTATCGTACCACTCCATATGCAACTTTGTAAGAATTATGGCGGATATTCTATGGCTATTCCAATGCTACTTCTTTGCCGTCCAAGATATGAACCGTCCGATGACACAGTGAGGCAATATTGGAGTCATGGGTGACAATGAGCATGGTTTTACCCTGCCGGTTGAATTCCAGCAGGACCCGCATGACTTCCTCTTCAGTACGGGAATCCAGAGCCCCGGTGGGCTCATCCGCCAGAAGGAGAGCTGGTTCATTGATCAAGGCTCGGGCAATAGCCACCCGCTGGCATTGTCCCCCGGAAAGCTGATAGGGATAACGGTTAACTTTATCTTGTAGACCCATGTTACTTATTGCTGCCATTACTTTAGTTTTGATTTCGCTACGGGCCAGACGGTTGTATTTTAGAGGCAAGGCAATATTGTCAAATACTGTTTTACGACCAATTAGGGCAAAATTCTGCACGATAAATCCAATTTTATTATGCCTAAAACGGGCCAGTTGGTTCTGATTTGTAAAAATTATCCTGTCATCGTTAAAAAAATAGTCGCCCCTGTCGATGGTGTCCAGGCCTCCAATGACATTGAGTAAAGTAGATTTACCGGAGCCGCTTTTGCCCATCACAGCTACCATCTCACCTTTTTCTACCTGTAATGAAAGTCCGTCCAGAGCTTTTACCAGGTTATCACCCTGTCCGTAATCTTTATGAATATTATTAAGTTGAATCAACATTTATCTTTTCCCCCTTAAATAGATGCTTACATCTAGCCGGTCAATCTGGCGAAAAGGAATAATCAAAGCCGTGAATCCTATCACTGTTGAGATTAGTAGTGGAACTGGGTTAAAGCCGATGTAACCGAGTCGGAACAGAGAAAAAACAGCGGCTAGAATATTGGCAATGATCAGATAAAAGGCAATCTCGGCAGCAATCATCCATTTTATATTACCGATGGTGGCACCGCTGATCAGGTGTACCGCGTAGGTGGGCAAGTTTTTCTTGATTTTGAGAGACAGGGACAGGATTATGCTAATGAAGGTAAATAGAAACACTACCGCACTGATCGTGAGAAACATTATGAAAAATTTATGGCCTTCTGTATTCAGGATATCCAACCGGGTGACATGCGCTCCTTCAATCTGCCAGCCATCCAGGCGGCACTCCCGGCAGAATTGATTGATTAAGACCTGCAATCGATCAGCATTGAGGTCCTGGCTAAGGATATATCCAGAGGTTTTAAGGTGATAGAAACGGAACAAGTAATCTGGTATGGGAGCACCCAGGGGAGGGTGATCGAATTCCAGGCTAGGCATAACCAAACGACGGTCTAGGTAACAGATGTCACCATGTAGGAAGACATAACTGTCTTTCGCAAAGAACCCAACCACCTTTGCCTTACTTTGCAGGCCCAGGAAATCAATATTTATCTGGTCACCTAAAGCATAGAGGCCTTTGTACTCGGAACCTAAGATCAGCGGGATGGGCATACCTTCCTGGTATTCGTATTCGGAAGGCAGAAAATTGCGCCCCGATTGCAACTGAGGCTTAAAGATGGAGAAAACCGGTTCGCCGAACTGCATACCTTTAACTGATCTGTATAATCTTCCATTGAGTTTTACAGATTTACTGGATTCAGCCCAACCTTCTTCATACCCGTCAACAAATTTGTCAGGCCCGGCATAGTCCTGGACAAGTATGCTTTGATAATTCAAGTCCAGGTACTGGAAGTAGGGATTATTTGCCAGGCGATCATAAAAGCGCATCAGCCTTTCCTCACTATTGCCTTCATCAAGGAAGGCTTGCAGTATATCATTGGAGTTAAAAGGATCATACAATGCATAAATATGATTCTCTTCGTATTTCGAACTGAAATCTAGAAAATAACCATTTACCCGGTTAAAGCCCAGAAGGCCTATTCCGACAAAAACCAGGCCGGTTGCAATCAGCAAGATAATGATGAGTCCCAGCAATGTATTTTGTCTGATGCTATCCATTAGTTCGCCACGTATCATAGATTCCTCCTCACTCATTCAGTAATTCCCGGGTCGGACTACGCAGGGCTTGGACTGCCGGTACCGTAATCACAAGCAGCCCAAATAACATTGCAGCCGGATAGGATGCAACAGCAACCAGAGGGGAGGATAAGCGGATAATGCCCATATATATCAGGAGAAGAGCACTCAGCAGTCCACCAATATACCCGATATGGGCAAGCAGCGCATAATGCTTGAGCATCTGCCCGACAATTTGCGCTGAGCTAAACCCAATTAGGCGCTGCACCGCAATTTCACTCTTCTTTTTTTCGTAAAACGATAGGTTGACGGCTACGCTGGATAGTAAAAAGACCATTAACAGCACTACATACAGCAGCGTATTGCTCTGTTCGTATTTGAACAGGCGCTTGATACCGGAGGGTTCACGTTCAATCACATCATAGCTTGCCCCGGCATTTACAACCTCGCTTTTCAAAAGGCTGTCGGCCGCAGTTATTTTCTCGCTTGATTTACCATCGATGGCATAAATTCCACTCTTACCCAGGTCAATTGCCTCCAAATTTACCAGCAGCATATCATCAAGTTTACTGATTTCTCCTGTACCCAATCGGCCGATTACCTCATAATATTCCTGGTTAATTTCTATATAATCCTGCCCATTTCGCTTCTGAATAACAGGTTCATAGGCATTGCCCGCCACCACCAATCTTTTTCCGTTAAAAAAATCGTCTTCTGCAAAAAAACGGCCTCCCAACAGAGGCGGCCATTCAACATCTCCTCGCAAGAAGACCCCTCGGACGCGGTCACCGGAAAGCTCCCGAAAGAGAATGGCGTCCTTCATACCACGGTATAGGGCTTCATAATCCAACTGGTTTTCCGGATCATTCACCTGCCGGTAAACCGTGTTCGATCCGTAAAAGCCCTGGCTCAATCTTTCGGCATCATAAGTGGCCGTCATATAGCCAGCAAATACCAGTGAAAGGAATGAGACGGCGACAAACACCGTTGCCAGCACATATTCTTCGAAAGTAATTTGCTTCAATTTCACCGGATCTTACCTCCTAATATTAGGTGGTTTCCCGAATACAATACAATGTATCCGGGAGACTGTTTTTTTGGGGGAGTCCGTAACCGGTGACGGCTGTAAATCCTGCATAGCCCCAATCGGATTCAGCGTGTGAACTTCCGGTACCGTAACCATAACGTCTTCCAACAATTCCCCCAGCAGGGGTTTTCAAATATGCTACCGTGAAATGATATACAGGCTCGCCGGCCTCGTAGGCGGTAGTCTCACCGCAGGCCCTTTTCTCCGTGTAAAAATCTCTCCATTCGGTCCAACCATTATGATCCCAATCGACTGATCTTGTCCCACTGGTTTCGCCCAGATAGATTCCAAAAGTATCCCTGGCGGCTGCATCGACGACGTCCTGAGTCGCTTGATTAGCGGTAGGTGGTATCAGGGTAATACCTTTAACATCAAGGCCAGGGACCAAATTTTTGGCAAAAACGGCCGTAGTAAACAACATGCAGAAGCATAAAGCCAGAACTAGACTGATGGACAGTCTGTTTTTCATAAGAATTACCTCCTTGTCAATCCTTTAAAAAATGACATAATCGCATGAAACTTGATACAAGTGGGCTATTGCCGTACAATAACAGTAATAGCGGCTGGCGGTCGGTATTTACAGGGGTTCAGTAGTGTTCACGCTGTACCTGTTAACCGACTTCGGTCGCTGTTACTTTCGGAGAGTCCGCATAAGAACAATTAGCAGCCTAAGTCGGGTTAAAAACTAGCAAAATGATCTACAAGGGAGTAGTGTCTCTTTTTAGTTTAATCGCATTAAAATAATCTATCAGAAGCCTGATGATAAAGAATCCGCTGCCTAGTCAACGGCAGTAGTAAAAATAACTTGTTTGAAATTCTAATATTTT
>JBAYYO010000014.1:0-17583 GCA_041672985.1 Syntrophomonas sp.
AGGGCCCCGGGGGGGGCCGGGGATGAGAGAAATGCTCACCCCTACTTCGGTAATTGCCGGGATGGGACTTGATAAGGAGGTTGCCTTAATAACCGATGGACGATTTTCCGGAGCTACCCGGGGGGCTTCTATTGGGCACGTATCCCCGGAAGCTGCCTCAGGTGGCACGATAGCCCTAGTGGAAGAAGGAGACCTTATTAGTATCGATATTCCCGGAAACCGACTGCAACTCATGGTTGATGAGAGCATACTGCTCGATAGACAGAGCCGTTGGTTAAGACCCGAACCGCGAATTACAAGCGGATATATGCAGCGTTATGCTGAGATGGTTCAATCAGCCAGCAGTGGAGCAACATTTAAGAGATAATCTGCTTCAAGGGTGATTAAAAAGCGGGCCATCGGTAGCCCGCTTTTCTATTCCCAGTAATTGCCAGCATTTATTGGGAATAGCAGCAAATGTTTATGTAAGACGTAAAAAGTCCTGCCCGACCCGGGTTGGGGACATATCAAAATACTTTCGAAGAATAAGCCGGCCGTTATAGTGAATTAAGGGGTCTTTTAGTATAAAATGAAAAGACCTTCATTTTTACATAGTGGGGAAATAACAGTATTTATCATTTATCCAATATCGAGTGTTGACTACAAGTAGATTATTTTACGGAGGTGATGGGTGTGAAGTTAAAAGGAGCCGAAATTTTAATGCACTGCCTGGAGAAAGAGGGAGTGGATGTCGTTTTTGGATACCCGGGGGGAGCAGTGCTGCCTATATATGATGCTCTCTACGATTCTCCAATAAGACATATTCTGGCTCGCCATGAACAGGGTGCGGTTCACGCTGCAGATGGTTATGCCAGAGCATCTGGCAAAGTGGGGGTCTGTATAGCCACCTCAGGACCGGGGGCCACCAATCTGGTTACCGGGATTGCCACCGCTTATATGGATTCTGTACCTCTGGTATGTTTGACAGGACAGGTGGCCTCTTCGCTGATCGGTAAAGATGCTTTTCAGGAGGCAGACATTACCGGCATAACCCTACCGATAACCAAACATAATTATCAGCTCGAGAGAACTGAGGATTTAGAGAGAATAATGAGGGAAGCTTTTTACATAGCCCGAACTAATCGACCCGGGCCGGTAGTGGTTGATCTGCCTAAAGACCTCATGGCGAAAGTGATAGATTTTGAAGAAAGCAATGAAGGTGTTAGTATCCGGGGTTATAGAGTAATGAAGGGTGTTAACACAGGTCAGATCATATCTGCGGCCGAGGTTATAAACCAGGCTCAAAAACCGGTTATCTATGCGGGAGGCGGGGTGATAGCTTCCGAGGCAGCAGCCGAGCTCAAGGAGATGGCAGAGAAATGTAAAATTCCGGTCACTACTACCTTAATGGGGATGGGGGCTTTCCCGGGCATGAATTATCTGTCCCTGGGCATGCTGGGTATGCACGGCACCCGTTACGCCAACTATGCCATTGGAGAATGTGATGTACTTATTGCAGTGGGAGTGAGGTTTGATGACCGTGTAACCGGTAAAATCCAAACTTTTGCACCTAATGCCAAGATAATCCATATTGATATCGATGCCGCCGAAATCGGGAAAAATATGGCGGTACATATTCCCATAGTCAGTCAGGCTAAGGAAGCCCTGCAAGCCTTGCTGCCGCGCTTGGAAGCCAGGGAAGAAATGAGTGAATGGCATCAAATAATCGGGCGCTGGAAAGACGACTTTCCTCTCCGTTATGGTGAGTGTGAAGCAGGGCGGATAATGCCTCAGCACATTGTGGAAAAGATCTATGATCTCACCCAGGGAGACGGCATAATCACGACCGAGGTGGGCCAGAATCAGATGTGGGCAGCTCAATATTACCAATATAAAGAACCCCGTTCCTTTTTGAGTTCGGGAGGATTGGGTACTATGGGTTTTGGCTTCCCGGCTGCCATTGGCGCCAAAATTGCCTGCCCTGATAAGACAGTCATTGATATAGCCGGCGATGGCAGCATTCAGATGAACATTCAGGAACTAGGCACAGCGGTTCAATATAAATTACCGATAATAATCTGCATCCTTAACAACCATTTCCTGGGGATGGTAAGGCAGTGGCAGGGTCTATTTTATGAAGGCCGCTATTCGTATACGGATATGAGCCATCAGCCGGATTTTGTTAAATTAGCCGAGGCCTATGGAGCTGTAGGGATGAGGATAACCAGGCCCGAGGATGTGGAAGGAGCTCTGCAGGAAGCCCTGCAGGTAACTGATCGTCCGGTTGTCATAGATTTCTGGGTGGACCGGGAAGCCGATGTATATCCCATGGTGCCGCCCGGCGAGTCGCTCTTTAATATGCTGGGAGGTGATAGCGATGACTAAACACACCCTGTCAGTTACCGTAGAAAATCGTCCCGGCGTACTTACTCGCGTAGCTACTCTTTTCCGCAGAAGAGGCTATAATATTGACAGTCTCACCGTAGGGACTACGGAAAATCCTTGCATTTCGAGAATGACAATTGTCGTCGAGGGAGACGATATGATCATCGAGCAGGTTAGCAAACAGCTCTATAAACTGGTTGAAGTCATCAAAGTAGTTGATATTACTAAAGAAGGATCGGTGGACAGGGAACTGGTTCTAATAAAAGTCAAGGCTGATAACAATGTAAGGGCCGACATCGTTCAAATCGTTGATATTTTCCGGGCCCGTATTGTGGATATTGGCCGGAATTCTCTAATCATCGAAGCAACCGGAGATCAGCGTAAGATTGATGCCCTGGAAGATTCTTTTCGTCCCTTTGGTATCATCGAATTGGTGCGCACCGGTAAGGTGGCCATGGTTCGCGGTACCAGTGAAGATATAAAAAAGAGATAAATAACTAAGGAGGATAATAACAATGGCAAAAATGTATTATGATGCTGATGCAAATTTGGATCTCTTGCAGGGCAAGACAGTGGCAGTTATGGGTTTTGGTTCCCAGGGTCATGCTCAGGCGCAAAACCTGCACGAAAGTGGAGTCAAAGTAATAGTAGGGCTGAGAAAACCCACCGATGAGGTTTTGGAAAAGGAATGGAACCAGGTAATAGCGGCAGGTATTACACCCATGAGCGTAGCGGAAGCTGCTGCCGCCGCCGATATCATCCAGATTTTGCTGCCGGATGAAACCCAGGCCCGCGTGTATAATGCGGAGATTAAACCGTACCTTAAAAAGGGCAATGCCCTGGGTTTTTCGCATGGTTTTAATATCCATTATGGACAGATTGTGCCGCCCGATTTTGTGGATGTATTCATGATTGCTCCCAAGAGTCCCGGCCATCTGGTGCGCAGAATGTATGAAAAGGGAGCCGGGGTTCCGGGTCTAATCGCGGTGGAACAAGATTACACTGGAACAGCCAAAGAAATAGGCCTGGCTTATGCCAAGGGTATTGGCTGTACCAGGGCCGGAGTTATAGAGACCTCTTTCAAAGAAGAAACTGAGACTGATCTCTTTGGGGAGCAGTGCGTACTGTGCGGCGGGGTTACGGAACTGGTGAAATCCGGTTTTGAAACCCTGGTGGAGGCCGGTTACCAGCCGGAAATAGCCTATTTTGAATGTATGCATGAACTTAAATTGATTGTTGATCTTATGTACGAAGGCGGTATGAGTTTCATGCGCTATTCCATCAGTGATACTGCGGAATGGGGCGATTATACCAAAGGACCGGATATTATTGGTGAAGAGGCCCGCTGGGCCATGCAGGAAGCACTCATCGATATTCAAGATGGTACCTTCGCCAAGAACTGGCTGCTGGAAAATATGGTAGGCCGGCCGCGCTTTAATGCTCTAAAGCGCCAGAACCGGGAACATTTGATAGAAGAAGTGGGAGCGGACCTCCGCGGGATGATGCCCTGGCTAAAGGAGACTAAATAGAGAAATTGAGATTCCCCGGCAATTGAAATGCAGCGTTATTTATAGAAAATTGGGGGTAACCCCAATTTTCTGATTATGTAAACAAAATGGGGGGTTTATATGGGTGATACTAACAGGATATATCTTTTTGACACCACCTTGCGGGATGGTGAACAGTCACCGGGGGTTAGCCTGAATGTGGAAGAAAAGCTGGAAATAGCTCAACAGCTGGCCCTGCTGGGGGTGGATGTCATTGAAGCTGGTTTTCCGGTCGCCTCACCGGGGGATTTTCAAGCGGTGAAAAATATTGCTAAAAAAGTTAAGGGGCCAATTATTGCCGGTTTGTGCCGGGCCGTACGGGGGGATATTGATCGTGGCTGGGAAGCTCTGCGGTATGCAGAATCACCTCGGATTCATACCTTCCTGGCCACCTCCGATATTCACCTGCGGCATAAGCTGCAGATAACGAGGGAAGCTGCTTTGCAGCAGGCGGTGGATGCCGTCCAACATGCCAAAAAATATTGTAGTGATGTCGAGTTTTCCGCCGAGGATGCTTACCGCAGCGACATTGATTTTCTGGTGCAGGTAGTTGAGGCCGTAATCAATGCAGGAGCCAAGGTGGTGAATCTGCCGGATACGGTTGGTTATGCAGTTCCGGAAGATTTTGGCTTATTTATTCGCACTATTATGGAGCGGGTGCCCAATGTAGACCAGGCTATAATCAGTGTACACTGCCACGATGACCTGGGTATGGCGGTGGCCAACTCACTTTCCGGAGTCGTAAACGGGGCCCGGCAGATTGAATGCGCTGTTAATGGGATAGGTGAAAGGGCTGGGAACGCCTCGCTGGAAGAGATTATTATGGCTCTTTACACCCGCAAACCGTTTTATAAAAAAGAGACCGGCATCACTTATCAGGAAATATATCGTACCAGCCGTCTGGTCAGCAGTTTGACCGGCATGGTCATTCAGCCCAACAAGGCCATTGTAGGCAATAATGCCTTTGCTCATGAAGCGGGTATTCATCAGGACGGGGTATT
Organism: Syntrophomonas sp.; assembly: GCA_041672985.1. Lineage (GTDB taxonomy): Bacteria > Bacillota > Syntrophomonadia > Syntrophomonadales > Syntrophomonadaceae > PHAA01. The sequence continues at coordinate 4,913 of JBAYYO010000014.1, forward strand.
GAAGGAAAGAACTACTTACGAAATAATGAGTCCGGAATTGGTAGGGGTCTATAAGAGCAATCTGGTACTGGGCAAGCATTCCGGCCGCCATGCATTTAAAGAGCGTCTCCAGGAATTAGGCTACAGTCTGGATGAAACGGAAATGGAGCGAGCGTTTGTTGGTTTCAAAGAAATTGCTGACAAGAAGAAAGAGGTTAACGACGATGATATTGAAGCGCTGGTAAAAGACCGGGCCAGGGCAGTACCCGAGCGTTTTAGCCTGGAATATTTACACATTTCCTCGGGCACCAGTGTTATACCTACTGCTACCGTAAAGCTGGCTATTGAGGACAAGGTGTTTGAGGCGGCGTCCACCGGGGTAGGCCCAGTAGAGGCTGGCTGTCATGCGGTCGATAGGATTACAGATATTTACGGCAAGATGATTGATTATAAATTACAGGCGGTATCCGCCGGTAAAGATGCCCTGGGCGAAGTTACCTCGCGGATTCAGATAGGGGATAGGGTTTATAACGGCAGAGGACTGAGCACTGATATTATTGAAGCGAGTGTCAAATCGTATATCAATGCCATCAACAAGTATTATTACGAGAAGACTCTAAGCAGTGAGGATTAAAAATATTAAATAGCTTAATGGAGGAACATTTATGGGAATGACTATTAGCCAGAAAATCCTGGCAGCCCATGCGGGCAAGGATCATGTAGAGGCAGGGGAGTTGCTCAACTGCCAGCTGGACGTTATCCTTGGCAATGACGTCACAGCTCCGGTAGCTATCGCTGAGTTTAATAAACTGGGTTTAAAACATGTCTTTGAACAGGATAGCATCGTGCTGGTTCCGGATCATTTTACTCCCAACAAAGATATCAAATCTGCCGAACAATGTAAGATCGTACGTGAGTTTGCCCGAGAACATGGGATAAAAAACTATTTTGAAATCGGGCAGATGGGGATTGAACACTGTCTGTTGCCTGAAAAAGGCCTGGTGGGGCCGGGCGACCTTATTATAGGTGCTGATTCCCATACGTGCACCTATGGGGCTTTGGGAGCTTTTGCCACCGGGGTAGGATCCACCGATATGGCGGCAGCTATGGCAACGGGCGAAGCCTGGTTTAAAGTGCCTGAAAGCATTAAGTTTATTTACTATGGTAAGACTCCCCGCTGGGTGGGGGGCAAAGATTTTATCCTGCATGCGATTGGAGACATCGGGGTGGATGGAGCTCGCTATATGTCGATGGAGTTTACCGGCGAGGCCATCAGCAGCCTATCCATGGACAACCGTTTTTCTATGGCTAATATGGCCATTGAGGCGGGTGGCAAAAATGGCATCATTGCCGCTGATGAAATCACGCTGGCCTATATTAAAGATAGAGTGCGGCGCCCCTATAAGATCTATCATTCTGATGATGATGCCGTCTATGTCCGCACCATTGAATACGATGTATCAATTATGGAACCGCTGGTGGCATTTCCTCATTTGCCCGAGAATACCCGGCCTGTGAGTGAGGCAGGGGCTGTTTGGCTTGATCAGGTGGTTATCGGTTCTTGTACTAACGGGCGTATCGAGGATCTGGAAGCAGCTGCATCTATTCTCAAAGGACATAAGGTTCACCCCGAAATCAGGGTAATTATACTTCCCGGTACCCAGGCTATTTACCTGGAAGCTCTGCGCCGAGGGTTCGTAGAGACATTTATCGAGGCCGGAGCAGTTGTCAGTACCCCCACCTGTGGTCCGTGTCTGGGCGGGCACATGGGAATATTGGCCAAAGGGGAGAAGGCCCTGGCTACGACCAATCGAAATTTTGTGGGCCGGATGGGGCATCCGGAAAGTGAAGTATATCTCTGCAACCCGGCGGTGGCAGCCGCCAGCGCCATTAAAGGCAGAATAACTCCGCCATGGGAGGTGTAAATAGATGAAGTTTACAGGCAAGGTTTATAAATTCGGGAGCAATATTGATACGGATGCCATTATACCGGCGCGCTACCTCAATACCTTTGATCCCCTGGAACTGGCCCGCCATTGTATGGAGGATGCAGACCCGGAATTTCCGCATAAGGTTAAACCAGGGGATTTAATGGTAGCTGAGAAAAATTTCGGCTGCGGCAGCTCGCGGGAGCACGCACCCATTGCCATTAAGGGTGCCGGGGTTTCCTGTGTTATTGCCGATTCCTTCGCCCGCATTTTCTATCGGAACGCCATCAATATCGGACTGCCGATTCTGGAATGTCCGGAAGCGGCGGCGGCTATCCTGGAAGGTGATGAGGTGGAGGTGGAATTGGGAACCGGTAAAATCAAAAACCTCAGAACCGGTGAGGAGTTTCAGGCTGCGCCTTTTCCAGAGTTTATGCAGGGCATTATAGCCCGGGGCGGTTTGATAAATTATGTGCAAGAAAAGAAGCAGCAATAGTACCCGAAAGGAGAAGGTTAATGTTTAAGATTGCAGTGCTCCCTGGTGATGGGATTGGCGTAGAAATCGTGCCCGAGGCGGTAAAGGCCCTGCAGGCTATAGGAGAGAGGTTCGGCCATGAATTTCAGTTTACTGAAGCTCTGATCGGTGGGGCAGCTTATGATGCGGTAGGGCACCCTCTGCCGGCCAGTACCCTGGAAATATGCCGGGCATCAGATGCGGTTTTGTTGGGTGCCATAGGCGGTCCCCAATGGGATAATCTGCCGGTACAGCTGCGTCCGGAAGTGGGCGCGCTATTACCCTTGCGTAAGGAATTGGGGCTTTATGCCAACCTGCGTCCCTGTATGCTCTTCCCCAGCTTAATTCAGGCTTCCACCTTGAAAGAGGAGGTTATTGCCGGGGTTGATTTGATTGTTATCCGAGAACTGACCGGCGGACTGTACTTTGGCGAGAAAAGCCGGGAACAAACCCCTGACGGAGGTCAAAAGGCCACAGATATACTGAGCTATTCTACTTTTGAGATTGATAGAATTGTACGTTTTGCCTATGAAGTAGCTCGCAAACGTAACCATAAACTATGCTCCGTGGACAAAGCCAATGTATTGGAGAGTTCACGGCTGTGGAGGGAAACGGTAACTGCAATAGCGGTCGATTATCCGGATGTGGAGACCAGCCACATGTACGTTGACAATTGCTCCATGCAGCTGATCCGGAATCCCCGCCAGTTCGATGTAATTGTAACCGAGAATATGTTTGGAGATATATTGACGGATGAAGCCTCTATGTTGACCGGTTCCATTGGAATGCTGCCCAGCGCTTCGATTGGAGGTCAGGTTGGTTTGTATGAGCCTTCCCACGGCAGCGCCCCGGACATTGCCGGTCAGAAAAAGGCCAATCCGCTGGCGACAATATTATCAGCAGCTATGATGCTGCGCTATTCATTTGGCCTTGAAAAAGAAGCTCTGATAATTGAGCAGGCAGTGCACAAGGTTATGGAGGAGGGCTACCGTACTCCTGACTTGATGGAAGAGGGCAAAAAGCTGGTCGATACCGTTCAGATGGGTGATCTGGTAAGAGGACATATAGTTATTAGTTGATAGGGGGGTTTACCATTGGGGATTTAATGTTGGATGTTCAGATTTATGATACCACCCTGCGGGATGGTTCCCAGGGAGAAGGCATATCCTTTTCCGTAGATGATAAAATAAAGATAGCCCAAAAGCTTGATTATCTTGGGGTCTCCTATATTGAAGGAGGGTGGCCGGGCAGTAATCCCAAGGATTTGGATTTTTTTCGGCACATGAGGGGTTACGAGTTTAAACATGCGCAGCTGAGTGCGTTCAGTTCTACCCGTAAACCGGGCGGAAATGTCAAGCATGACAATAACATTACGTCCCTTCTGGCAGCCGAGGTCTCAGTAGCAGCTATTTTCGGAAAAGCCTGGGATTTCCATGTCTTACGGGCACTTGAAACCACCCTGGAAGAGAATCTTGCCATGGTCAGGGAATCAATCGCTTATCTCAAGGATAAAGGCCTCGAAGTCTTCTTCGATGCCGAACATTTTTTTGATGGGTTCAAGAATAACGCTGATTATGCCCTGCAGGTTCTAGTTGCTGCCGCTGACGCTGGAGCTGATTGTTTAGTTCTATGTGATACCAATGGTGGTACCTTGCCCTGGGAACTGGGGGAGATAATAGGCCGGGTACAAAAAGAAATACAGGCTCCGTTGGGCATTCATGCGCACAATGATGCAGGCTGTGCAGTAAGCAACTCCTTGCTGGCACTAAAGCAGGGATTTACGCAGGTACAGGGTACGATGAATAATTTCGGGGAACGCTGCGGTAATGCAGATTTATGTTCCATAATCCCCAACCTGGAATTAAAGATGAATAAGCACTGCCTTCCGCCGGGTAATCTCAAACATCTGACCGAGGTTTCCCATTACATCAATGAAATAGCCAATATGCCCAGTCCCAATAACCAGCCCTTTGTTGGTTATGGAGCCTTTGCCCACAAAGGCGGTATACACGTAAGCGCATTATTAAAAGATTCGCTCACCTATGAACATATCAACCCCGAAGAAGTCGGTAATCACCGCCGGGTGCTGGTGTCGGAGCTGTCGGGGATTTCCAACCTGTTATACAAGGCCAAAGAATTGAAGCTGGATGTAAACAGCTACGATGCTGAAACCCGCAAAGTGATCAAACAGATAAAAGAACTGGAAAGTGAAGGGTTTCAATTTGAAGGAGCGGACGCCTCGCTGGAATTATTGCTCCGCAAAGCTTTCGGACAGTTTGAAGACTTTTTCCAGCTTAAGAATCTGAAGATTATCCTGGAGAAACAGGAGAATAACGACTTTATTTCGGAAGCGGTCGTAAAGGTTACGGTGGGTGACCAAACTCTGCACACCGCCGCCGAGGGGGATGGTCCCGTTAATGCTCTGGACAATTCACTCCGCAAAGCTCTAACGGAGGTATATCCGGAGATTAAAGAGATGCATCTCTCCGATTACAAGGTGCGTGTATTGGATGGCAAACGGGGTACGGCCGCCCGGGTTAGAGTACTAATCGATTCAGCCAATGAGACCGAAAAATGGAGTACCGTCGGGGTTTCCGAAAATATTATCGAAGCCTCCTGGCAGGCCCTGGTAGACAGCATTAATTATGTTTTGATGAAAAGGCAATTGCATGAACGGGAAGCGTAACTAAAGTCAAGTACGCAAGTTATGTTATAATATTAGAGTTGCCAGAAGTAACATTATTTGGTTAATAGTTTATTAGAGGGGATGAGGAGATGAAGGCTATGATAATGGCGGCTGGGGTCGGATCAAGACTTATGCCCATGACCATAGACATACCCAAGCCCATGATTCCTATGGCTAACCGACCCTTGATGGCTAATACCGTCCAGCTTTTACAGCGTCATGGCTTCGATAGTATCATAGCCAACCTGCATTATCATGCTGAATATATCAGCAGATATTTTGGGGATGGCGGTGACTTTGGGGTTTCCCTGGATTATTCCCGGGAAGAAGAACTTCTGGGCACTGCCGGGGGGGTAAAGCGCTGCGACTGGTTCCTGGATGATACCTTCGTTATTGTAAGCGGAGATGCTCTGACCGATATAGATCTATCCCGCCTCGTTCAAGTCCACAAGCAAAAAGGGGCTCTGGCCACCATTGCTCTAAAAGAAGTAGCGGATGTGGAGAATTTCGGGGTGGTTATAACCGCTGCGGATGGTCGTATAAAGAACTTTCAGGAAAAGCCCTGCGCTGAGGAAGCGCTAAGTAAATTGGCTAATACCGGGATATATGTCTTCGAACCAGAGATTTTCAAGTACATACCTGCCGGTCAATTCTACGATTTCGGGAAGCAATTGTTTCCGTACCTGGTGAGTATCGATTCTCCCTTTTATGGTGTTGTCGTGGATGACTACTGGTGTGATGTGGGCAATATTGATACCTACCGCCAGGCTCATGCAGATGTATTGACGGGGAAAGTGCGGGTTGACATGAGCGGGGATAATATATCCCTGGACAATGGGAGCCGGGTCCTTTTAGGCCCAGGTGTAAAGGTTGGTAAAAACGTAAATTTATCGGGCAACGTCGTAATCGGTTCCGGATGCCGGATAGGGGATAACGTAAGCATTAGCGATGCGGTACTGTGGAACGATATTGTGATAGGAAATGATGTCAGGATACGGGAAGCTGTGGTGGGAAACGGATGCCAGCTCAACCCCGGGATTATAATCGAGTCGGGGGAGGCAATTGCCAGCGGCTCTTCCCGGTAAGGAAGCGGGTGTTTGCTGCAGACCGTTATCCCCCTCTGGATGATGCAAAAAAGAGTAGAAAATCAATAACGATTGAATTTCCACTCTTTTGTTTCGCTCCAGCAATTTAGAATTGGATATGGAAAATGCGTATGTTTTATTGCGATTATTCAGCCTGCGGGGCAGCTAATAGAGCAGCGAAGCTCTCATCAAGAACGTTGATATCGAGCCCTTTAACCTGTTCCAGGGTCGATTGATTGACCGGAGACATATTAAATATCCTGAATTGGCCTTTTTCCAGGATAAGGAGGGCTGCCTCCATACTGGTAACCTCGCCCTTTTGCTTAAAACTATAAACAACGAGTGCGCTGTTTTGACCTATTTTGGTGTATTCCTTCATCACATCTACTGATATATCCTCAGGCAACGTATTTTCCTTTTCAATTTCGGAAATAACCTTGGAGACTTCAGCTTCTATTTGGGTTCTATCTTGGATAAGTTCAGCGGGTGTCTTGCTGGCATACTCCGGCAATAAGCGGACAGACCAAAAGACGCTTAAATTTTGGGCCACTGTATCGAAATCACGATTGAAGTAAGCCTGGTAGAAATTCTGTACGGTTTTTTCCGGCGCCGGCTTATCTCCGTATGCCGCGTAGCCATATAGTCCCGCCAAGCAAATAATAATGATCACAAATAGAGACCGGGGAACCTTTCGTTTAGCAGGTTTATCCCCTGCAGAATGAGGAAGGCTTTCATGGGAAGACGTATCCAATTTTCATATACCTCCGTTTCCTTTACAATACAGTTAGTATAAGACACATTGTACTCTATTTGATTAGCATTAACAATTAATAGGATAGGATATTTGGGTTAGGTTGATAAAAAGCATCCCGTCAGCGGGGATGTATATACTATGTTCGGAGGACAAGAAATGAGGAAAATTGTAGTGATAGGTGCCGGACCAGCCGGAATGATGGCGGCGATTACGGCTGCCTCCAAGGGGAGCAGCGTAACCATTGTGGAAAAGAAAGGCCGGGTGGGCAGGAAGCTGAGTATCACAGGCAAAGGCAGGTGCAATCTGACATCTGCAGTCGATAAGGATGGTTTAATAAGGGGCTTCCCGGGTAATGGAAGATTTCTCTATAGCTCCTTTAATGAGTTTTCGAATCTGGACTTGATAGAATTTTTTGCTCAACGAGGTTTGAAAACAAAGGTGGAGAGAGGCAATCGTGTATTTCCCGAATCAGATAAGGCGGAGGATGTGGTCGGGGTTCTCTACCGGACCATGCAGGAAAGTGGAGTGAGAATACTGGCTGATTGCGAGGTTAAAAAGGTGGTCGTTGCGGAAGGTCGGGTTACAGGTGTTGACAGCCAGCAGGGAAGGCTGTCTGCTGATGCGGTAATTATTGCCACCGGGGGCAAGTCATATCCCGGCACCGGTTCAACTGGAGATGGCTATCTTTGGGCCGCTGCTGCCGGACACAGCGTAATAGAACCACGTCCTGGTCTGGTTCCATTATTGGCTCGCGAGGAATGGGTTAAAGAATTGCAGGGTCTGAGCCTAAAAAACACCCGGGCCATTTCATACGATGCCGAGGGCAAAAAGATAAATGAGGATTGCGGAGAACTCCTTTTTACTCATTTTGGCCTGTCAGGCCCGATTATCCTCTCTATGAGCCGTGATATAGCCGAATACTTATATGTTAAGAAAAAGCCGGTTAGGATTGAACTCGATCTTAAACCAGCCCTTAGTGAGGATAAGCTGGATGAACGCTTGCAGAGGGATTTGGCCAAGTATTCCCGCAAAATCTTTAAGAATGCTCTGGATGACTTGCTGCCAGGTAAAATGATCGCCGTGGTGGTGCGGTTAAGCGGGATAGATGCCGATAAAGCCTGTCATCAGATTAACCGCAGTGAGAGGCTGGGACTGGTTCACCTCTTGAAACACCTGACTTTGACCATTTATGATACCAGGCCCATCGCGGAGGCAATTGTCACCGCGGGGGGTGTAAATGTAAAGGAGGTTGATCCCAGGACCATGCAATCTAAACTGGTTCAAGGACTGTACTTCGCCGGAGAGGTGCTGGACGTGGATGGATATACAGGCGGTTATAATTTGCAAGCATCATTTTCCACCGGCTATGTGGCTGGCAAATGGGCCGCTGTTCAAGCACGTTGACGGTCTACCCCATATCTGCTACTATTCAATTTGATTAGTGTCTGCCGCACACTCGTGACTTAAGTCGTGAGTTAGGCAGGCTTAGTTTCGCATGTTAAATCACTTTAATTAAGAATATCAGTTGCAGAACAGGAGGAAATTAAAATATGGCATCGAATATGACCCAATATCGGGGCTCATCCGATTATATTGTGAGTGATGAGTTAAGAAACAGTGTGAACATTGCAATTGCACTGGGCAAACCCTTATTAATCAAAGGGGAACCAGGGACAGGCAAAACCATGTTAGCCCAGAGTATAGCTGATGCCCTTCGTAAAGAACTATTTATTTGGAATATTAAATCCACTACCAAGGCACAGGAGGGGCTCTATGTTTATGATACTGTGCAGCGTCTTTACGACAGCCAATTCCAGGATCATGATGTGGCTAATATCAAGCAATACATCAAAGCTGGGAAACTGGGCGAAGCTTTCCAGAGTGATGAGCAGGTGGTCTTGCTCATTGATGAGATTGATAAAGCCGATCTGGAGTTTCCCAATGATCTGCTGTGGGAACTTGACCAGATGAGCTATTATATACCGGAAACCAAAGAGACGGTAGCTGCCCGCACCCGGCCGATTGTTATTATTACCAGCAATGCCGAGAAGGAACTGCCGGATGCTTTTTTGAGAAGATGTATCTTTCATTATATTGCTTTTCCTGATCCGGAAGAAATGGGAAAAATAATAAAGGTGCATCATCCTGATCTGGATAAGCGTCTGCTGGAACAGGCTATGGAAACCTTCTATATGCTGAGAAATATACCTAATATCCAGAAAAAACCCAGTACCAGTGAACTGATCGACTGGCTGCAGGCTTTGGTGGTGGGGGGAATCAGCCCCAACAAAATCAAACAGGATATGCCTTTCCTGGGGGTATTATTAAAGAAGAACGAGGATTTGGATAGTCTGTTAAATGGACTCCAGACTAAGACTCAGAACCGGGCCACCCCACGCAGCAACTACTGGAATCGTTAGGAGAGAAGAGTTTGTTTACCGACTTTTTTTATTACTTAAGGAATTTTGGAGTTCCGGTGGCTATGAATGAATGGCAGGACCTCATGGAGGCTTTGGATAAGGGCATGGCGGGGTCGAGCTTAACTGGCTTTTACTACCTGTGCCGGGCGCTCCTGGTTAAGACCGAAGCCCATTATGATCGATTTGACATGGCCTTTGCCAGTTACCTGGGAGATCTGGAGACTCCGGAAGGTTTGCCTGACAAGATTTGGGATTGGCTTAATAAAGAGCTTCCTTCTCAGGAGATAACCGATGCCATGCGCCAAAATCATCAACAACTGGACATAGAAGAGATGAAGCGGATGCTGGCGGAGCGATTAGCTGAGCAAAACGAGGAGCATCATGGTGGTAATCGCTGGGTTGGAACCGGCGGGACTTCCCCTTTTGGGCATTCGGGTTATCATCCGGGGGGCATCCGTATTGGCGGCAATACCAGGAACTTATCTGCAGTCAAAGTAGCCGGAATGAGACGTTTCCAAGAATTCCGGACCGATGAGACGCTGGGCATCAGGCAATTCCAGATAGCTCTCCGCAAGCTCAGACAGTTTACCACCCGCCTGGATGGAGCCCGAGAGGAACTCGATGTAGACGGCACAATTGACAAGACCTGCCAGAATGCCGGTCGGCTGGAATTAATATGGGCCCGGCCCAGGGTCAATAGCATGAAGGTATTACTGCTTATGGATGCCGGTGGTTCCATGCACACATATAGTCGTTTATGCAACCAGCTGTTTACCGCTGTCAACAAATCCAACCATTTCAAGGACTTAAAAATCTTCTATTTTCATAATTGTATTTATGACTGGTTGTATAATGATCCCAGTTGTAGTTCCAGGGACTATGTTGATACCGAATACATTTTGCGCAGCTGTGATTCGAATTACCGGGTGATCATGGTTGGTGATGCCAGCATGGGTTACGCTGAGTTAATGCGGGCTGGTGGCATTATAGACTGGGATTTATACAACAACCAGCCCGGTATTGAATGGCTGAGACGCATACGTCAGCATTTTGAATATTCAGTATGGCTCAACCCTATACCTGCTAAATATTGGGAACTGGTGGAAGGCGCCTTTACTATAAGAAGTATTGGGCAGGTATTTCCTATGGAGGAATTAACGGTGGAAGGATTGGAACGTTCCATTCGTAAACTGAAAAGCCGTTCCAGGGTGGGAAAGGAGAATATGGTTGCAAAGAGATAAACAGGTTAAAATCGTAGTAGATGGGGTAACCGGGGTTGGGAAATCAAGTCTGGTAAAGATTGTTTGCGAGGAAATGGGCTTAAAACCATTCAATGAAATGTTTGATGATGAGAATAGGCTGCTTAATAAATTCTTTCATGACCGGGAAAAATGGGCCTTTGCCATGCAGACCAATTTCCTGACCAACCGTTTCAAACAATACCAGCATGCTATGACAGTAGGGCGGGCAGTAATGGATCGATCCATTTATTCCGACCGCATTTTTGCTCTCATGTACCTCAATCATAACTACCTGTGCCCGGAGGAATATGCTGTATATAATAACTTGCTGCATACCCTGCTGGAACACGTTACACCTCCCCAACTGATGATATATCTGCGGGTCAATACCGACGAAGCCATACGGCGGATCCACCGACGTGGGCGCCCGGATGAGCTTGAAGTAGAACGTGATTACTGGGATATGTTAAACCAGTTTTATGAAAAAAATTACCAGGATTTTCGTCTCGGGCAGTTGCTGATACTAAATGTGGATCACCTTGATTATGTGCATAAACCGGATGATCGCAGATTTATAATGAATGAAATCAGGCAGGCTATCGATAAGGGTTCTCGAACAGCGGCGGTCCTTTAAGGGTTCATTTAAAGCTACCGGGAGGTGAAAACATGGGCATAATACTGGGGATTATGGCAAGCCTGATATTCCTGCTCTACTCTATTTATTTTGTTAAGATAATCAAGGGCGAACCACAAGATCTGGAACTCGAGGTTATCAGGTCTATGGCAGATTGGATTATAGTCAAAGGGGCGGCGACTAAAACCTACCTTTGGGCCATGTTCGGCGGTTCATTGCTGGCGGAAGCCATCTATTTCTATCTGGTCCTGGTCTTAATACCCAATCCCACCCTTAGAATTATGACGGCAATTTTTATCCCTGTGGAAATATTTCATCTAACCCGCTTGGCCCTGAACTTGAATTGGTTTTTTAGGGGCAAATACTTGCTCAGTCAGGTATTCAATTGGCGTCTGGAGAGATTCAGCGCCTTATTATTCTTCACCCACTCCTTCCTGGTTCTGGTCATTATATTTTTCTTCTCCTAACAGCTTAATAAGTCGGGGAGCCTTTCTTTATAAAGCACCTCTCCTTCAACTCATCCTCGGCCCTGATATGTTTCCGTTCCAGGCTGTTGGGGCCGTTTTACGATCATAATAAAGGACCCTTCCCGGGGGGAAGGGCACCTGTGAGGAGACGCGAACGATTACGGTTGACGGGGGTGACTAGAAACCTGTCTTCAGATATTTTGGCATGATAATCCGTTTATCAGGTTTTATCTGATATTTTGCAGGAATAACCGGGCCCCGGTCATTTATTTTACCACCTGCTACAAAAGCGCTCTTTGGCAAGACGCGGCGAACTTCTTTCAAGCTGGAGCCATACCAGTAGGCAAAACTATTGACTATTCCTATAGCAGTAGGCCTCCCTTTACAGGTGTTAATAATAGTAGGCTTCCCATTAACTAACCCCATATAAATGGCCACGTGGCCAATCCGAGTTCGGTCTGAGTTCCAGAAGGTAAAGATATCACCCGGTTTGAGCTTGTCTACACCGACCAGGGTATATTTAGACGTACCAGGTATTTTTTTGGAATAAACACCTTGAACCCTGGTTCCTACCTGACCATAATTTCTGGCTGCTGAGGTAATCGAATATCCGAAATCTTTGTATACTAATGAAACAAAGTTAGAACAATCGATATATCCCGTGGTGGGATATTTAGTATGTCCGTATTTCATGAAACCATATTCCATATACCATATGGCCCGTCCCACTAGGGCTTCGGCCGGGGTGGCTTTGTAACTGGCCCGCAGGGAGTCAACAATAGGTTTCTCATGGCGGTTATATTGGCTGATACTGGCCGCTGTAGCGGCCGTTGCCGGGGGAGTCCAGACCATGCCCATGCCTGCTAATATTGTCAGAGCCAAACAGAATGCAATTATTTTGTTTTTAATTTTCGTCTTAAAAGTCATATATACCTCCCAAAAATTTTACTAACGCCTCCCTTT
>JBAYYO010000015.1:0-17544 GCA_041672985.1 Syntrophomonas sp.
AAATATCTATAATAGTCTCAGCTATAGGTAATCATGACGAGGGGAGTGGTCATCCCATTAATGCCGTTTCGGCAGCCTTGATTTTAGCTGACAAGTCGCATGTGCATCGTAACCGGGTTAGAAATACCGATGTTGCTACATATGATATTCATGACCGTGTAAACTATGCGGTGGAAAAATCTGTGCTAAAGGTTGATGGTCCAGGCAGGATGATAACTATGGATTTGAAGATAAACACTGATATATGCCCGGTAATGGAGTATTTCGAGATATTTCTTAGCCGTATGTTATTATGCAGTCGGGCTGCAAACTTCTTGAATTGTGAATTTGCCTTAATTATTAATGATGTGAAACTCTTATAAGGAAGGTTATTGAAAAGTTGTTGGAAGGAGGATAAACTGGTGCGCAAGAATACCAGTATGGCAATAGTAGCCACTATTATTGTCATCATAATAGGATTAGCCTATTTCGCCACCCGGCCAATCTTAAATAATGTGCAATTGGGACTTGATTTAAGAGGCGGACTGCATGTAGTACTGCAGGCGGATGAGAAAGAGGGGCAGGAGATATCATCAGATACGATTCAAAAATCTATAGGGGTTTTGAGAAATCGTATCGATAGTCTAGGGGTTAAGGAGCCCATTATTTATCCCCAGGGAAAAGACCGTATTGTGGTTGAAATAGCGGGAGTCGATGATCCCGAAGAGGCGGTTAACATAATTAAAAACACCGCTCAGTTGGAGTTCCGGGATGAGGATGGCAATATCGTGGTGACGGGCAAAGACCTTAAAGATGCCCAAGCTTCACCTGGTACCGGTGCTCAGGGTGCGACTGTGGATTTGGAATTTAACGATGCCGGTGCGAAACTATTCGCGGAGGCTACTGCTGCCAACGTTGGGAAAACCCTGGCAATTGTCATCGATAACAAGGTTATCAGCGCTCCTCGGGTGGATGAACCAATTCCTAATGGAAGAGCTCAAATACATGGCAGTTTCACCGCCGAAGAAGCCCAAAACCTGGCTGTATTATTGCGCTCTGGTGCTCTGCCGGTATCATTCACCATAATGGAAAAACGTACCGTGGGGCCAACCCTGGGGGCTGATTCACTGGATATGAGTGTAAAAGCCGGAATTGTGGGTTTGATTGCTATCCTTATATTTATGATAGGTTATTACCTGTTGCCAGGCCTGGTGGCCACTATATCGATGGTCTTGTATTCTATTCTGGTTATGGGAACCATGGCTTTTCTGGGTTCGGTATTGACCCTCCCCGGTATTGCTGGGTTCGTGTTGTCGATAGGCATGGCTGTTGATGCTAATATTATTATTTACGAACACATTAAAGAGGAATTGCGTTTTGGCAAGACATTAAAAGCCTCCATAGAATCTGGTTTTGCGCGCGCATTCTGGACGATTTTTGACTCCAATTTAACCACTCTTATTGCCGCTCTGGTTCTCATCTGGTTTGGAACCGGGCCTATTAAAGGATTTGCAGTTACCCTCTCTATAGGCATCGTCGCCAGTATGCTGGTAGCACTTACCTTTACCCGCTATTTACTGGTGTTGTTTGCCGATATCACCAAGAACAATAAATTATATGGAGTGTAAGGAGGGTAGAAAATGCTAATAATAGAAAAAAGGAAATGGTTCTATATATTTTCCCTGGTGGTTATAATTCCTGGAATAATATCAATGTTTTGGCAGGGCTTTAACCTGGGAATCGACTTCACCGGTGGTTCTATGCTGCGCTATAAAATGGAGGCATCTATTGAAACGCCGGCAGTTACAAAAACGATACAAGATTTGCAAATAGTTACTGAAGTTAGTGTACAAAAGAGCGGCGACGAGTTTTATATTCGCACCAGTGAATTGAATCAGGAACAAACTGAGCAGATAAGCGATGCCCTGGCGGCTCAATACGGAAATACTGAACTCCTGAGCGCTGAAAGCGTGGGGGCGACTATCGGCAGTGAATTAGTCACAAATGCCTTCCTGGCGATTGGGATTGCATTGGTATTGATGCTTATCTACATTACGTTTAGATTTGAATGGACCTTTGGATTAGCGGCGGTCTTATCATTGTTTCAAGCGGTGTTATTCGTATGTGGGTTTTTCTCGTTGTTTCAATTCGAGGTTAATGGCGCTTTTATTGCGGCTATACTAACCGTTATTGGTTACTCGATCAATGACACTATCGTTATTTTTGACCGGGTAAGAGAGAATTTGCGGATGAAGAAAAAGGATCCCATGATGACTCTATTAAACAAGAGCATCATGCAAACCATGAATCGTTCAGTTAATACAGTATTAACCGTTTTGATGCCATTAATTGCGCTGTTGATATTTGGAGGCGGGACGATCAAGGTTTTTGTAATAGCAATGTTGGTCGGCTTCCTTTATGGTGCCTATTCATCCATCTGCATTGCCAGCCCGTTTTACTATGAAATTAAGCAAAGGGGCTAGCAGGAGAAAGTTTCGATTATATTGCCAATCTTAGGACATTAGCGCCGCCAACAATAAATATATAAGGATAATCAAATTTAGGAAGGGGCTTTTAAAAGCCCCTTCTTGGCATAATCCCTAGCCAATAAGTTATGGTTATGGTGGCCAACAAAGGTCGGTATTCTGATCAAGCGCAGGGAGAGCGAGCTAGTTTTGGGGCAGCTGGGGCCGATCTTTCTCACAACCCGCACATGTAATGCAGTCGGTGTCTTCACAGGGTTCGGCGTGCACCAGCACACTTACCATAGGTAAGCGTTCAGTTATCTTAATCTCCACCAGATCACATAGCTCGTGAACCTCAGTTATGGTTAAATGCCGGGGAACGACCACATGCATGTCGACATAACGCTCTGAGCCGGCACGGCGTGTGCGGAGGTCATGAAAACCTAACAAGCCATTCGGTTTGATGAGAGATAAGGCTTCCATGATTTGTTCTTCCTCATCGATGGGGAGAGCCGAATCAAGCAACGGAGAGAATGATTTAACGGTTATATCCCAGGCAGCCTTGGTGATAAGCAAAGCCACTCCAATAGCAATAATAGGATCTAAAATCTGTATGTCTGTTATGGCTATAACCCCCAGGCCTATTAAAACACCAACTGAGGTATATACATCAGTGCGCAAATGCATGGCATCCGCTTCCAGGGCTACGGATTCAGTTTTAATAGCGACCTTCATGAGCATATTGGAAATAATCCAATTGGCCAGAGAAGCGATGGCCATTACCAGGACACCTACCCCCAATGTATGCACTTCGCCCCCGCCGATAAGCTTCTGGTAAGCCTCTGCCATTATCCAGATGGCGGCCACAAATATTAGCAAGGCCTCAATTGTGCCCGAGATGTTCTCGAACTTGCCGTGACCGTAACGGTGTTCGTCATCGGGAGGACGAGCGGAGATACGTACCGAAATGAAAGCGATTATCGCTGCCAGCAAATCCAGACCTGAATGGATAGCCTCGGAAAGGATACTGACAGAACCGGTAATAATTCCGGCGATCAGCTTAAAAATTACCAGAGTTGTATTGGAAAAAACAGACAATGCAGCTACCTTGGCCTTCTCGTCTTGTAAAATTCTCCTGATCCAGGTAATCAACCCCATACTCTAACCTCCCTATGAAAAAAGCGGGGCTTTAATAAAACATTAAAGTCCCGCGGTTGATCCGCTGCTCTGATCGAGCCTGGCCCGGCGGCCTGACTGTTCCTTCCCATGAATATTGATTCACATGTACCTGATTTAACTAATAGTCTTGATTGTAAATTACACGTAATTAAGTATAACATAAATGAACGTAGGCTTACCAGAAGAAATTAAAGCCTTTCTCGATAAATGTTCTACGCCGTGAACTTCATGCGGGACAGTAAACCTGTCCCCTTGTCTTAATAGGGATAGAAATATTACAATAGCAGAATAGCAGTTTTTAAATTATTAGAGAGGGGAGAATGATAAGATGAATGCATATCTATTAGGTGCTCTGGCCTTTATTGCGGCAATGTTGGTTTTTATTGTCCAGAATGACACGCAGGTGTCTGTGCAGTTCATTAACTGGAAATCATCAGAAATATCACTGGCGGTAGTAGTAATTATATCGGCCTGCGGGGGTGCATTGATTACATTCTTATTGGATAGTTATCGTGCTTTCAAAACCGGACAAAAACTGCGTAAGTTAATTAAGGCTAATCAAAAACACGAAGAGGAAATCCAGACTTTAAAGGAAAAACAGTCTATTCCCCGGGATAATATCCCCAATAATACTTCCCCATCTGGTGGAGCATAGGGAGAAGCGAGGTAGAAAATGCGGGCAGTCATTCAAAGGACGAGTAGTAGTCGGGTGCTGGTTAACTCTATTAAAAAAGCCCAAATCAATAAAGGATTGACGGTGTTGCTGGGAGTCAAACGGGGTGATAGTCCCACCGATGGCCAATATTTGATGGATAAGATTATGAATTTGCGCATTTTTGAGGATGAAAATGGAAAGATGAACAAATCACTCCGGGATATAAATGGTGAACTGCTCATAGTCAGCCAGTTTACTCTGTATGGTGATGTACGCAAGGGCCGGAGACCCAGCTTTACTGAAGCAGAATTACCGGATCAAGCCGAACCTTTAATTGATTATTGCATTAAATACTTAAGGGAAAAGGGAATTAAGGTTGAAACCGGTGTGTTTGGGGCAGATATGCAGGTTGAAATAGAGAATGATGGTCCCTGCACGATATTGCTGGATAGTGAGAGGTTGTTTTAGTCTGAATAGACAAGCGTCATTATTGCCTGGCGATAAGCAATGTTATTTTATTAACTGCGCAAGTTAAGATAATCAGAAGAGCGTGCATTGTTTCCCCGCTACCCATATTGGGCACCTTCCCGGGGGGTTATTCTTCTGCAGCCCTTGCTGCCTGTAATGCCTTCCTACAGTGCCTCGCATATCACATAGAAGTCCGTGGTTATTATGGTATAATGCAGACATCATATAGTGAGGAGATATAGCGTGGAAATAATTACTTCACATAATGCTTTAGATTTTGATGGATTGGCCAGCATGGTGGGGGCAAGTAAGTTGTATCCAGGGGCCATCATGGTATTCTCGGGAACAGTTTCCAAGAAGATTAAACAGTTCATGGCCCTATATCAGGACTCGCTTTTGATTAAAACTCCTAAGGAGATAGATTTCGAACAGCTGACCAGAGTAATCGTGGTAGACACTGCTAACCCCAAACGTTTAGGGCAATTGACTAGTTTGAATGAAAAAACAGGGCTCGATTTCCATATTTATGATCATCACCCCTGGTCTGAAGACGATTTAGAGGGAAGTCTCTATGTAGTTGAAATGATTGGTGCGACAACCACCATAATGGTGGAAGGAATAATTGACCGCCATATTGATATAAATCCATTTGAAGCGACTATCCTTGCCTTAGGTATTTACGAGGATACCGGCAGCCTGTTGTTCCCCAGCACTACGGAAAGAGATGCTCGGGCAGTGGCTTTCCTTCTGGGCCGCCGAGCTAATCTGGAAGTGGTTGCTAACTTTATGGAAACGCAGATTTCCGCGGAACAGCGCAAGATATTACAAATTCTCCTGGACAATGCTCAACATCATAAGATAGACAATTTTGATATTGTTATAGCTATTTATAAGGGTAGTGAATTTATTCCGGGTCTGGACCTGGTTGCCTACCGCCTATTTAAGTTGGAAGAATGTGATGCAGTATTTGTCGTCGCCTGTATGCAGGGTAAGGTGTATGTAATTGGAAGAAGCGGAACCAATAACCTGAGAGTAAATGAGGTGCTTCACCCTCTGGGGGGCAGAGGTCATGATAGGGCAGCATCGGCAATAATTAAAGGAAAAAGCGGCCGGGAAGCTGCCGACTTGATATTAGAAAATATTTCTGCGAAGATCCGCCCTGCATCTATTGCCCGTGACATTATGTCCACCCCGGTTAAGACCATTAACCTCTACCGTACTATGGAGGAAGCTGGACGCATCATGTTAAGGTATGGTCATACGGGTATGCCGGTTGTTGACGGCGAAAAGATTGTGGGCATGATCTCCCGGCGCGATGCGGACAAAGCTATTGTACACGAATTGGGTCATGCGCCGGTCAAAGGGTTTATGACTACCGAGGTGATTTCAATCTCCCCCGAGACCCCCGTTAGCGAGGTCCAGAAAATGGTGGTGGAATATGATGTGGGCAGGCTCCCGGTTGTGGAAAGGGGGCGTCTGGTGGGAATAATTTCTCGTACGGATATTCTGCGGATACTGCATGGGGAAGATTTTCCTGATGATCACGAAGTACTCTATTCATATAGTGAGGGGGGAATGGAGAATTTTCGCAACCTGATGGGCGAAAGATTGCCCGCGGATATATTTTCTATCCTGGAATTGGCGGGGCAGATAGCTCAAGATCTTGATAGCACTGCCTATTGTGTGGGTGGATATGTCCGGGATCTCTTTTTACACGTGCCTAACTTTGATGTAGACCTGGTTGTCGAGGGGGAAGGCCGCGAACTGGCCATGCGTCTGGCAGAGAAACTGGGTGGCAAGGTTCGCATCCATGAACGATTTGCGACTGCTGCGGTGCTGTTGGACGAAGGAACCAAAATAGACGTTGCAACGGCCCGTACTGAATATTACGAGTTTCCAGCTGCACTGCCGATGGTGGAACGGTCATCAATAAGAGAAGATATGTATCGACGCGATTTTACAATTAATACACTTGCTTTGTGTTTAAATCCCGATAAATTCGGCGATCTGATTGATTATTTCGGGGGCCGTAAAGATATCCAGAACCGCTATATCCGCATACTGTATAACTTAAGCTTTGTGGAGGATCCTACCCGGATACTGCGCGCTATACGTTTTGAACAGAGATACAAGTTTACTATTGAAACTGATACCCTGCGTTTTGCCCGGGATGCTATTGAGCGTCGCATGTTGGGAAAACTCTCCTACAAACGCATAATGCATGAACTTATTTTGATATTGAGCGAGAAGGATCCCATGTCAGCCCTGGAGAGAATGACAGAAACAGGAGTATGGAAATATATCTTACCAGAAGTTAAATTGGAAGAGCTGACTAAAGTGCCATTTAAGAGGATACCCATTGTGATAGGCTGGTGGGAGGACCGTTATTATGGCCGCGGCATCAAAACATGGCTGGTCTATCTGCTGGCCATCTTCTCCAAACTAAGCCCGGAACAGTTGGCGGAGGTGTTAAAACGCTATCCATTGGATAAATACGCTCAGCGTTGCATTGAGGATTCTGCCCAGGTTCCCCAATTGGCTCATAATATTACTAACCAACCGGATTTACGCCCCAGTCAATTGGATAGAATGCTGGCCCACCTGGGCACAGAGAATATAGTATATCTTTTGTTGCATATAAGAGAAGAGAGTGTTTGGGAAATGATTGTAAACTTCTGTGATTTAAAGGAAAAGGTGAAGTTGGAGATCAACGGCCATGACTTAAAAGAATTGGGGCTCAAGGCAGGCCCGTTGTTCAAGACCATATTAGAAGAATTATACTACTGTAAATTGGATGGAATAGTCGCTAGCCGGGAAGATGAGAGGAATATGGTCAGGCAATGGATGGCCGAAGGGAGATTTGAAGATGCAATGGCTAATTGATACGTTGATATGGCTGCCGGCCATACTCATCGCTTTAACATTTCATGAGTTTGCGCACGGATTGGCGGCCGACCGCCTGGGAGACCGAACTCCTTTCCAGCAGGGAAGACTGACGCTTAACCCCTTGCCTCATATTGATTGGATAGGTTTTCTTATGCTCCTGATATTTAAGTTCGGATGGGCGAAACCGGTACAGGTAGATCCGCGCAACTTTACGCATGTTAGTCAGAAGAAAGGTATGATGCTGGTATCCCTGGCCGGACCAGGTATGAATATACTTTTAGCTCTGGTCAGCATGGTACTGCTAAAGTTGCTTATCCCTTATCAGGGCAGCCTGTGGGGGGCTTTGTTGGTACCCCTGCTTCCACCGCTGGTCTACATTAATCTAATCCTGGCCGCATTTAACCTTCTGCCGGTACCCCCCCTGGACGGTTCTAAAATACTGGCGGGGATGCTTCCCGACTCAGGAGCCCAATTCGTATATTCTCTGGAACAGTATGGGCCGCTGATACTATTACTGCTAATTGTTACTAATATGGTGGGCAAGATTCTATGGCCGGTGGTTAATTTTCTATATGGGATACTGAATGCATTGGTAGCACTATAGAACAATTAATGTCTAAGCGTTTGTAGATGCAGGCTTATGCAGATGGGGGAACGGGATGAGCTATCTGGTAAATCTTGACAAATTCTATGGCCCATTGGATCTGTTGTTATATTTGCTGGAAAGAGAAGAAATAGATATTTACGACATACCCGTTGCGTTAATCGCTGATCAGTACATAGATTATATTCATACGACAGGGCAAATTGATCTGGATAATATCGGTGATTTTTTGAGCATGGCTTCTTACTTGCTTAATTTGAAGTCCCGAATGCTTTTGCCCGGTTTGGCGGCAGCGGAAGAAGTTGAAACGGAAGCAGAAGATCCCCGCGATGAACTGGTGCATAGAATTCTGGAATATAAACAATACAAGCTGTTGGGAGAATATTTGGCCAGCCGTTATAATGATGATATGAAGCGGGTGTTTTTCCGCTATGGCCAGGCTGAAATTAATTGGGCGGCGAAGGAAGTCAGCAGCAGTTTAAATGCCTTGCTGCATGCCTGGTATGCGGTTATGGACAGAAATGCTGAAGTTGGAGAATATGACCTTCCACAGAGCATTGACATCGGAGAAAAAATGGAGGCTATACTAAAGGCATTACCGGAAAATGGGGCTGCAGTCATTTTTCAGGATATTTATCCCGGTAATTCCTTGCGCAGTGAAGCCCTGGCATATTTCCTGGCTTTGTTGGAGCTGATACGTCTGCAAAAGGTAGAGGCTTGCCAGGAATATCGATTCGGTGATATAAAACTATGTTTACAGGTGGCGGTTGATAATGTTGATGCGGGCTGAGATTAAAGCCGCTATTGAAGCTCTGCTCTTTGTCAGTGGTGAGCGGATTGGCGGGGAAGAATTGATGGAAATCCTCAATTTGGCGGAAGCTGATCTAAAGCAAATCATGCAAGAAATGATGGCAGAATTCGATCAATCCACGCGGGGTATTCAGATATTGACTCTGGATGGAGGGTACATAATGGGTTCTAAACCAGAGTATGCCCCGGTAGTTAGCAGGATGATTAAGCCAGCAGGCAGACGTTTGTCGCCTGCGGCTTTGGAGACGCTGGCTATTGTTGCTTATCGCCAGCCCGTGAGTAAGGCGGAGATAGAACAGGTCCGGGGTGTGAAAACCGATCGGGTTATAGCCACCCTTATGGAAAAAGGTCTAATTAAGGAGCTGGGTAAAAAAGCCGTTCCGGGCAAGCCTATTTTATATGGGACAACGCATGAATTTCTGCAATTATTTGCGCTGTCAAGCCTGGAGGAATTACCCCAACTTGAAAATGAGGAGGGAAAATAAGGTTGTCAGAACGATCCATAGACGAACAAGTCAAAATAAAAGCTCAGCAAAGCAGAAAATTAGCCAAATATATGAGCAGTACGGAGGAATTAGTAGAAGAACAGATACGTAAGGCTCGTGAAAGGGGCGATTTTGATAATCTCCCCGGCGCAGGCAAACCCATCGACCTTTCGGAGAACCCATATGAACCGCCAGATATGCGTATGACATTAAGGATTTTAAAGAATAATGATTTTACCCCCTTCTGGATTCAATTAGGAAAGGATATTGATGCGGATACCGCCAAATTGTGGCAGGAGGTCGAGAAATTTAAACGTTACAGCATTAATTTTACCAATGAGAAACACATGGCTTTGGCTATTAATAGATATGAAAAGAAAAAGGCCCTATTTTATCTTGAAAAAAGACGGGAACTGGAGAAAATTAAAAACAAGATATTGAATTTTAACCTGCATTGCCCAACCTTCCGCCTAGGAAGAGCCAACATTGAAGTAGACGACGAAATGTATAAAGTAATCACCTGTATCGAACAAGCCATAGAGGATGCCAAAACTCACTGAAATTAGTGCATAATCCTGCTGGGACTGGGAATGATATGGAAAAACGGGTGAATTTACATGGCCTTATGGTTATGGGGAATAGTATTATTGCTGCTCATTTCATTCCTGTTATTATATATAAAGGCGGAAATCACCGTTGTGGTTCGTGAGGATGAGTCTTGCCAGGGACTGCAGGTGAAAATTCATTCTTTATTTTATAAAATGAATCGCTGCTATAATTATACTGATCCGAACCTGCGCCTGCTGGAATCAATTCTCATCGCTGCGATTGAGAGACGCCCCACTGAACGCCAAACCCCAACTGTATCAGCTGATAAGATTGAGGCTTTTATGCAGAGCTTAAAAGGTTTTCCTTTACGAAATATCGGCAGGCTCACTGTGGAGAACCGGGACATTTTGGCTATTGTTTTACGGTATATAATTGTTGATGAGTTGGAATGGATCAGTACGGTGGGAAGCCGGGATGCACTCCATACAGCTCTGTGCACCGGCCTGTGCTGGGCTTTTAAAGGATCAATAATAGGGGTGCTGAGCAGTCAATGCAAGTTAGGGAAAATAATGCTGGATGTAAGACCAGATTTTTCGACCCCCCACTTTTTGAGCAACTTTAGATGCATATTAAAAATGAGAACGGTGCACATTATATTTATAGAGGCATATGCAAGCGCAATAAAAGTCAGGTGGTGTATAAATGGATTTACAGCAAGAACAACCCAATCATCCCATTGAGGGGTTAATGAAAACCGCCATGCAGAGTATAAAAGAAATGGTAGATGTAAATACCGTGGTAGGTGATGCCGTAGAGACCAATGATGGCACGGTTATTATCCCCATTTCCCAGGTTGCCTGTGGATTTGCGGCCGGGGGCGGGGAATATGAGACTGATAACCTGGCGGGGCAGGTTCAGGAACTCCCCTTTGCAGGTGGCAGCGGAGCCGGGGTATCAGTCAAACCGATTGGTTTTCTGGTAGTGAGGATGAACGATGTCAGGTTAATCTCAGTGGCCGGCAACCCTCTGGCAGAGCGGGTCGTAGATGTTGCTCCCCAGATATTCGATAAGATAGAGAGTATATTGGAAAAAAGAGAAAAGAATAAGGATGAACCTTATGAGCAATAATTAAAAAGTCAACCAGGTTGACAGTCCGGTCAATGCCGGACTGTTCTATTTTTCTGCTCTTTTTCATACCCTTCTAGAAGAGTCCGGCCTTGCGGAGGGGTATAGTATGTTGAATATAATCTGGTTACTGCTGTTAGCCTCAGGAATAGTTGTGGCAGCTATAAACGGTAATGTGGAAGTGGTGACTGAGGCTGCGCTGGAAGCAGCCAAGGGAGCAGTACAAGTCTGTTTTGATTTAATAGGCATAATGGCCTTATGGCTGGGTATAATGAAAATCGCGGAAAAGGCAGGTATGATACAGGGTCTGGCCAGCATCTTAAAACCTTTGCTGCGCAGGCTTTTCCCCAGTGTGCCCTCGAACGACCCCGCCATGGGCGCCATAATTTTAAATCTAAGTGCTAATATGCTGGGTCTGGGCAATGCTGCCACTCCCTTTGGCATGAAGGCTATGCAGGAATTACAGCGCCTGAATCATGATAAACCGGAGGCATCGGCAGCCATGTGCACTTTCATGGCTTTAAATACATCCTGCATTACTCTGATACCCGCCACGATTATAGGTATAAGGCTGGCCTTTTTATCGGCTAATCCCACTGAAATTGTGGGAGCCTGCATTTTCGCCACTAGCTGCGCTATGATAATTGCAGTTTCCCTCGATTATTGGTTCCGCAAGCACAGCCGTTGGGGAGGAAAAAACTGATGCTGCTAACCGTTCTTACCACGGTCTCCCGATGGGCCATACCTCTCCTCTTACTACTTATTCCTCTCTATGGTTTTTGCAAAGGAGTTGCGGTGTATGAATCTTTCGTGGAAGGTGCCGAAGAAGGGTTTTATACAGCTATAAAAATAATACCATTCCTGGTGGGCATGATGGTGGCTATTTCAGTTTTCCGAGCCTCGGGAGCAATGGATTATCTAGTCGGAGCGCTGAGACCATTTATGGCTGCAATAGGTGCTCCGCCAGAAGTTCTGCCCCTGGCTGTTATGAGGCCTCTGTCGGGAAGTGGTGCTTTGGGTCTGGCGACTGAACTAATGCGCGTCTATGGACCTGATTCGATGATCGGGCGCCTGGCTTCTGTTATGCAGGGGACCACCGATACCACATTTTTTGTCCTCACTGTTTATTTTGGTTCGGTAGGGATCAAGAGGTTCAAATATGCAGTTATAACTGGACTGAGTGCAGACATTACCGGCCTGCTGGCATCGGTGTATATATGTAATTTATTGTTTAAATAACGACATAATATTAGGCTGATGATGCCGGATAAGAGGTTGAAAAGGTTTAAACAGGCCGCCAAATAAGCTGCAGTGCTAGACACTCAAAAAATTGGATAGTATAATATTAGATTATAGAGCTGGGGGAAGATGGCTCAAATAAGCTGATAATTATTTACTGCTTAATACGCCCTACAATTTATAGAAAAGCGAGGAATGTAACTTTGAAGAGCGATATCGAGATAGCACAGGGTGCTAAAATGAAACCCATTTTGGAAATAGCGGAATCGATAGGTTTGTCAGAGGATGATATCGAGTTATATGGTAAGTATAAGGGTAAAGTATCGCTGCAAACCTGGGAGAGGCTGAAGAATAAACCATCGGGGAAATTAGTCCTGGTGACCGCTATTAACCCCACCCCCGCCGGGGAGGGAAAGACTACCAATACTGTGGGTTTGGGCATGGCCTTGAACAGACTGGGCCATAAAGCTATTATAGCCCTGCGGGAACCCTCGTTGGGACCAAGCTTTGGAATTAAAGGAGGCGCGGCGGGCGGAGGTTACGCTCAGGTTGTGCCTATGGATGATATCAATCTGCATTTTACGGGTGATATTCATGCTGTGACCACAGCTCATAATTTATTGGCAGCTATTGTGGACAATAGCCTTCATCAAGGAAATCCTTTGGGTATCGACCCCCGCCAGGTGGTGTTGCGCAGGGCCATGGATTTGAATGAGAGGGCCCTAAGGAATATAGTACTTGGTCTAGGTGGCAAAGCCGATGTGATTCCACGTGAATCAGGTTTTGATATCAGCGTGGCCTCGGAAGTAATGGCGGTATTGTGCCTGTCCACCGACCTGATGGATTTTAAGGAGCGGGTGGGCCGTATGGTGGTTGCATACAGATATGATGGAACTCCGGTGACGGCTAATGATTTGAAGGCAGCCGGATCCATGACCCTGTTGATGAAAGATGCTATCAAGCCCAACCTGGTTCAAACCCTGGAAAACACCCCGGCATTCATTCATGGGGGACCATTTGCAAATATAGCCCATGGGTGCAATAGTATAATGGCCACCCAGATAGGTTTAAAACTGGGCGACTATATGATAACCGAGGCCGGTTTTGGTGCTGACCTGGGAGCCGAAAAATTCTTCGACCTTAAGTGCCGTTACGCAGGGCTGGAACCGGACGCCGTGGTGCTGGTGGCCACAATACGGGCTTTGAAAAACCATGGCGGTGTACCTAAGGACAAGCTCAATGAGATCAATATGCAAGCCTTGGAAAATGGCACCGCTAATCTGGAAAAACACCTGGAAAATCTGAACCTGTATGGAGTGCCGGTAGTGGTGGCTTTAAATGAATTCCCGGGCGATAAGCAGGAAGAGATCGAATTGGTTACACGTAAGTGTGCTGCTCTAGGTGCTGAAGTAGCCATTTCTCGAGTGTGGAGTGAAGGTGGAAAGGGTGGCGAAGAACTGGCCCGGAAAGTGATAACTGCTGCTGAGCAACCCTCTAATTTCAAATTATTGTATGAAGTGCAAGCACCTCTGAAAAACAAAATAGAGACCATCTGCCAGCAAATTTATGGTGCAGATGGAGTTACTTACAGCAAGGCTGCCAACAATATGTTGGCTCGCTATGAAGAAATGGGATACGGGGACTTGCCCATATGTATAGCCAAGACCCAATATTCATTGTCTGATGATCTTACCGCCATTGGGAGACCCCGGGGGTTTAACGTCAACGTTCGGGAGGTCAGGTTATCAGCCGGAGCGGGATTTATCGTGGCTATCGCCGGTGATATTATGACTATGCCCGGTTTAGGCAAGACCCCTGCCGCGGAAAAAATTGATATTCTACCCAGTGGTGAAATAATAGGCTTGTTTTAATTAATGAAAGTCAGGAGTTTAAGGCCGAAAATTCTATAGGTCTGTAAAGTAGGCTATATCTGGTGCTATCCAACTAGAACCGGCAGTGTTTCTGGAGATAATAAGTATCCCGGTGCACTGCCTGAAGGGGGCAGTTCGCAGTGTCAGACTATGATACTCAAGATATTAATTTACTCCTGGTAGAAAGTCCCTACATGACCTTGGTCATGGTGGATAAGGATGGCTACATTACTATAATGAATCAGACATTTCTTGATTTACTGGGATTAAATAAGGATCAGGCCATCGGAAAACATGTGTTAGAGGTCTTGCCACATTCAAAGCTTCCTGAGGTACTTAAAACCGGCAGAATAGATAAAGCTGACATCTGGCCAATTAATGGTAATGACACCGTGGTAACTCGTATACCAATCATGGAAGACGGGGAAATTATTGGAGCAATTGGGCAGAGCTTTTTCCTGGATATGTCCGGTGCCAGAATTTTAATGCAAAAACTACAAGAAACCGAAGAAGAATTCAGCGCTTTTTCCGAAGCGCTTATAGAAAGTCCCTATATGGTTTATGTGGCGGTAAACCGTGAAGGCCGTATTACCTTGATGAACCAGACTTATCTCGATGCGCTCGGATTAAGTAAAGAAGATGCAATCGGCAGATACATTCTAGACGTCATTCCAAATTCCCACTTACCCGAAATATTGTCAACCGGTCACATCGATAAAGCTGATATCTGGAAGGTAAATGATAGAGATACTATCGTAACTCGCCTGCCCATTATGAAAAATGGCGAAATTATTGGTGCGATTGGCAAAAGTTTATTTTTGGACATGTCGGGCGCCAAAATTATGATGCAAAAACTTCAGGAGACTGAGAAAGAATTTAGAGCACTCTCGGAAGCCCTTATTGAAAGTCCGTATATGATTTACGTGATTGTAGACAAGGATGGGATAATTACAGCTGTTAACAGGACTTATCTGGATGCCTACGGTTTAAAGAAGGATGAAGTGCTGGGCAAGCACATACTGGAAGTAGTACCAAACTCGCGGCTGCCGGTTATTCTAGAAACCGGACACGTCGAAGAAGCGGTTATCTGGCCGATAAATGGACGGGACACTATTGTGACCCGCCTGCCGGTTATCAAAGACGGGGAAGTTATTGGTGCCATCGCCAAAAGCTTGTTCCTGGATATGTCCGGGGCCAAGATTCTAATGCATCAACTACAGGAAACCGAAAAGGAATTTCGGGCCATTTCAGAGGCTGTGATCGAAAGCCCTTATATGATATATGTCATAGTAGATAAAGATGGCATAATTACGGCCATGAACCAGACCTATCTGGATGCGCTGGGGCTGAAAAAGAGCCAGGTGGTGGGAAAGCGTATCCTGGAAGTCACCCCTACATCTAAGCTGACGGAAATCCTCAAGACCGGACGCATAGACCAAGCGGATATTTATACTGTCAACGGTAAAGACACCATAGTAACCCGTCTGCCCATTATCAAAGACGATGAAATCATCGGGGCTATTGGCCGAAGCCTATTTATGGATATGTCCGGTGCTAAAATCCTGATGAACAAATTACAGGAAACCGAAAGAGAATTAAATATATACAAAGAAGAAGTGCGCCAGGGCTACCGGGCAAAATGGCAATTTAAAGATCTTATTGGTGAGAATCTAGAATTTATAAGAGTTAAATCTATTGCTGAACAATTGTCCCATACCGAATCTACTTTGCTTATTACCGGTGAAAGTGGGACCGGCAAGGAATTGTTTGCTCATGGCATTCATAACTCCAGCAACCGCAATTCACATCCCTTTGTCAGAATAAACTGTGCTGCCCTGCCCGAGAATCTTCTGGAATCTGAGCTGTTTGGATATGAAGAGGGTGCCTTTACTGGAGCGATGAAGGGGGGAAAACCGGGTAAATTTGAATTAGCCATGGGTGGAACCATATTTCTTGATGAAATAGGTGACATGCCACTGAGTATGCAGACTAAGCTATTATGCGTGTTGCAGGATAGAATGGTTGAAAGAGTGGGAGCAACCAAGCCTATTTATATTAATGTGCGAGTTATAGCCGCTACTAACCGCGACCTGGAGCAAATGGTAGCTGATGAGAAATTCCGCCAAGACCTTTATTATCGTTTGAATGTGGTGAGGATGAATATTCCCCCTTTAAGAGAAAGGGCAGATGATATTCCCCTGCTGGTAAATGCTCTCATGTTCCAAATAAACAAGAGATTAGATACCAAGATTAACAAAATATCCTATAAAGCCATTGAGCTGATGCAAAATTATGCATGGCCGGGCAATGTCCGGGAATTAGAGAATTTATTGGAGAGAGCTCTGAATCTGGCTGATATGAATCGCGAAAACAGCATTACCATAAAACATTTTCCTATTCTGGTGGAGAAGGTCAGTTTTAAGGATGAAGAGAATGGGTCTTATCCGGCCACACTTCCAGACGCTATAGAACAACTGGAGAAAAAAATAATCTTTCAAGCTTTAGAAAAGACTAATGGCAACAAAGTTCAGACAGCTAAACTGCTGGGCATTTACACTTCAGCACTATACCGGAAATTAGAAAAATATGGCTTGGACCAATTATAAGATCTTAGTGTTAGAAGTATCCTATTTTGGTTCATAACAATAAATGGCAATATCAAATTATTATTGGCATTACCGGCTATCGACCCCCAAAATACTTTTATATCACATTATAATTGTTTGAACTATTGCTGGTGTCCTATTATGATATACTCCTTAAAATGTAGATTGAAGTCATTATAAAGCCATTCATCGGTTTGGTTACCTATCTCATTTTGAGATACCAACAGGCTAAATAAATAACGAATTAATTTTCGGCGACATGCTGCGGAAATGCGGTATGTCGCTTTTTCGCGTATTTTGTCTTACCTCCTTGGGCTGCTTGGCATAGTTATTGCTCTAATTATAGAAGAACATATGAGACGCCAATTTTACTGCTTTTTATGCAGATCTTTTAAATTATCGAAAGGAGGGTGAGAGATTTTATTCGTGGTTCCCGTTTTTAGATAATTAGCATGAAAACAGGAACGATAGGTTATGCCCGCTGGGCATGGGGGTTAATTATTATTTGATGAGGAGGTTTATCTTAATGGCCATTAACAAAATTGGGATGTTGGGTGCAGGAACAATGGGACAGGGTATCGCTTGGGCTCTGGCAGCTGCGGGCAAGAAGGTAGTACTTTATG
>JBAYYO010000016.1:0-16890 GCA_041672985.1 Syntrophomonas sp.
CGTTATTGGCTGGACTCTGGCCTTTTTTTTGCCTGTTATTTAAATCTAGTTGGGGAGGTGTTGGAACTGGCTCCATTGATTAGTTTTATAGGACGACATAATTCGGGCAAGACCACCGTTTTGACCGGGGTGATCAGCAACTTATCGTCGGCTGGATATAAGATCGCGCTCATCAAGCATGCTCATCACGGATTAGAAATTGAAGCTAGCCAGGATTCGGAAATCCTCCTTGAGGCTGGGGCTGATTTTGTCATGGCCAGCTCACCCCAACTGAGCATACAGTACCAAAGATATAAAGAGGAACCGGATTTCGCTCATATTATAAAAAACATACCTGAAGATATGGACTTAATAATAGTGGAGGGCTTTAAAAAAGAAGTGCTGCCTAAAATTGAAGTGCTACGCCACGACATCGATACTACACCCATGCTTTTGCCCCAAACCCTGGCCCTGATAAGTGATTTCCCGATCCAGACAGGCCTGCCGGTTTTTGATAACCACGATATTGAGGCCATTACTCGCTTTATTCTGGAGCAACTTGGGGGATCAAACAGTTTCCTAACCGACAAAAGCGACTAAATTTCTAGCGTTGCTGAACACATCGAATACGTTCTTGGTCATACCTGTCTTGGTTTTGATTATCACCTTAAAATGAGCGTCTTTAACTGGGAAAAATCTATTGAACGCTTAAATACATCAAATTTCGTCAACAAGGTGACTATCACAAAGTAGTATCTGGGATAAAAAGTCTGCTTATTGCTCGTTTGCTCATCTCATACCAGCTGATTGCGCATATAACATGCTCAGCCCCGCTGGTGTGTTTTGCGTCCAGACAGAATAAGCTTTATACTGATAAGTAGGATAATTTAGGCACTTTTGCGTCATTTTCTTATGCTGAATCCTGTTTATACCCAGGAACGGGGGACCCATTTTTGGGGGTGAATCCATTATTGGTAGGGCTGCCCGTAGGCCCGAATCCGACAGCTAACCCCGTAAGCTCGCAAGTACTGGAGAGAATGAATGGCATGTAAAGCAGGTACCGTTCGTTTGTTTTTAGCTTTTGCAACTCATCAATTTAAACCATTCACAACTCTTTTCTTTTTCCCCTGCGCATAGTGTATTATCTTGATTTTTGGCATGCTTGAAACGTGTTTTCTTCATGTCCTCATTTTCATTGTCTTTTCCCTGATAATATTTTTCCCCGGGTTCATTCTTTTGTTGAGGAGGTAGTATGTGGCAGTTATTGAAATTAAAAATTTAACCAAAATTTACGGCAATAACCCCGAACGAGCTATGGAATTAATTAGTCAGGGGTTTGACAACGAAGCAATACGCAAACAAACCAAACAGGTTGTAGGAATTAAGAATGTTAGTTTTTCTGTCGAGCATGGAGAAAGTTTTGTCATTATGGGACTGTCGGGAAGTGGCAAGTCCACCTTGCTCCGCTGTTTAAACGCTCTGAATCGACCTAACAGCGGAGAAATATGGATTGATGGTCAGAACTTGATGGGATTGAATAAAAAGGGAATCATGGAGATTCGCCGCACCAAGATGGCGATGATCTTTCAAAGCTTTGCTTTACTGCCGCACCGAACGGTCGGTGCGAATGTCGCCTACGGTTTAGAGATCCAAGGCCTACCTGCTCATAAACGCACCGAAATGGTGCAAAACGCGCTTGAAATGGTGGGCCTGGGGCAATGGATGGATGTGTATCCGCATCAACTGAGTGGGGGCATGCAGCAAAGGGTTGGTATTGCCCGGGCACTGGCCACTAATCCCGATATCTTATTAATGGATGAACCCTTTAGCGCTCTTGATCCCTTAATTCGCCAGGATATGCAGGATGAGCTTATCGCGCTGCAACAAAAATTACAGAAAACCATAGTTTTTATTACCCATGATCTAGATGAAGCTTTGAAGATTGGAGATCACATCGCCCTTATGAAGGACGGCGAAATCGTCCAGATAGGTGATCCCGAAGAAATACTTTTAAGTCCCGCCACTGACTATGTGGCACGTTTTGTTGAGAATGTGGACCGCAGTAAAGCGCTTTCGGCTTCAGCGGTTATGGTTCGCGCCCATTCGATCACTTATCCTAAGGAGGGACCAATGGCCGCATTGCATAGTATGGAACGCTTTGGAATCTCGGGTATCTTTGTTGTAGACCGCAATCAACATCTGTTAGGATATCTCAGCGCAGAGGATGCTGATCAGCTCGTTAGCCGCCGAGAGCGTAATCTAGATGAGATTATGCAGAAGAAGGTTCCGGTAGTATCGCCTGACACATCTTTGTATGATTTACTCGATACTATGGCTCATACCCCCATACCCATAGCGGTTGTCGATGAAAACGGGCAGCTGCGGGGAACTTTAGTTCGTGGTTCCGTCATAGCTGGACTAGCAGGTGAAAGGAGGAAATCTTGATGGATTTTATTCCTCGCATACCCATTTATAAGTGGACAGACAGTGCCATCGAGTTTACACAGATACGGTGGGGTTCTTCATTCGATGCGTTCAGTGGGTTTATGAAAGATATGATAGAAGGTTTGCAAAATGGACTTATCGCGATTCCTCCTTCCTTATTTATCCTCATTGTAGCCTTGATTGCCTGGCGGTTAGTTAATAAGAAAATAGCTATTTTTGCTATTGTTGGTTTACTGCTCATTGAAAATATGAACTTATGGGTACCAACCATGGAAACTCTAGCCATGGTGATTGGTGCGGTTTTTTGGTGCATCGTGTTGGGCGTACCCCTGGGAATTTTAGCCGCCAAAAGTACTGCCGCACATCGAATTATCACCCCGATTCTTGATTTCATGCAAACCCTGCCTGCTTTTGTTTATCTCCTGCCAGCAGTCACGTTCTTCCATCTAGGAGTGGTACCAGCTATTATAGCAACCCTAATTTTTGCCATGCCACCGGTTATTCGTCTCACTGACCTGGGTATAAAAAGTGTACCGTTGGAATTGGTGGAATTGGGCAAGTCTTTCGGGTCTACCTTCTGGCAGATGATGATAAAAATTGAGCTTCCCGTGGCACGTCCGACCATAATGGCAGGCATTAACCAATGTATAATGCTTTCTTTATCAATGGTCGTCGTGGCAGCCATGATTGGAGCAAAAGGGCTGGGAGGTGAGGTATGGCGAGCGATTCAACGTTTGGATAGTGGCAATGGCTTTGAAGCTGGTTTAGCTCTTGTCATTATTGCGATTGTTTTGGACCGTATTACGCAAAGTTTTGGAAGTAAAAAGTATGAATAAGGAAGGAGTCATTCTATGTGGTTAAAAAAACACACTAAACAAATTACATTGATTTTAATTGCTATGTTTATGAGCGTCATTCTTCTGGGCTGTGGGGGTCAGGAGGGTACAGGAACCAACACCAATGCAGGATCTGAAAAACAACCGGTTAAGCTCCTTTATGTTGAATGGGCTTGTGCCACAGCCACAACACATGTTTTAGCAGATGTTGTTGAAAATGAGCTCGGACATCCGGTGGAGCTGATTCCGGTGTCGGCCGCCTTGATGTATGAGGGCCTGGCTAATGGCGACGGCGATGCTATGTTTTGCTCCTGGTTGCCCATCACCCATAAAGATTATATGGATAAGTTAGGCAGCAAACTGGTAAACCTGGGACCCAATTTGAACGGTGCTAAACTCGCGTTAGTAGTACCCGATTATGTAGATATTAATTCAATTGAAGAAATGAACGGAGTAAAAGATAAATTTAAAGGCGAAATCATTGGTATTGATCCTGGTGCAGGTATTATGCGCTGTGCTGATCAAGCCATTAAAGACTATAATCTCGACTACAAACTTATGGAGGGCAGTGACGCCACCATGGTCGCAGCCCTTAAAACAGCTATCGACAAGAAGGAATGGGTAGTTGTAACCGGTTGGATTCCCCACTGGAAATTTGCCCGTTGGGATCTTAAAACCCTGGACGATTCCAAAAAATCCTTTGGGGAGGAAGAAACTATTAATACCGTGGTTCGCCCCGGACTTCAGGAGGATATGCCCGATGTATACGAATTCTTCGATAAATTCGCCTGGACTTCCGATGATTTGAGCCGCGCCATGATTCTGGCCGAGGAAAACGAAGGCGACAGCAAAAAAGCAGCTCATCAGTGGGTAGCGGAAAATCAGGAACTGGTAAAAAGCTGGCTGCCCGCCACCAAATAATCTGCTTTTTGAGTAGCACAGTAAATAAGTCCGGGGACAGTCCCCGGACTTATTTTTATATTACCACAAGATTATAATATAAACTTAATAATTATAGGCACCGTTGGGATCTGGGTTCACTTTTGGTCTAACATCCCGACAACCAGCTGGATCTTGTCAAAATGGTGGGGTATAGCTGTAGCCCACATGGTGCAGAGGCAGGATCTCCGGTTCATTGTCCGGAAATCCTGTCCAACTGCTCCCTAACTACCAACACTTCATGGGTATATATACTACTGTAAAATAATCGGATTAACAGTGTTTGAATTGGTCAAATCATCCACAACGTAAGTTCTAACAATATCACCAGCCAGTACATTAAATCCAGCTTGAGCCATCGATACTGAATCAAAATCAGCTTTGGTTACATTAATGGTCATCTGGGTATTGTTCCTGGTATGGGTAAAGACTACTGCTTCGATACCCTCATGAGGTGTTACCGGCACAACATTTACCCCGAAGTATTTTAATCCTGTAACTCCGGCATTGACCGTCAAAGTGGTAAAGCCGTCCTGGTTTGTTCCTGAAGTATAAGAAGTTTCTTCCACGGGAACCACAGTGTAAACTGGATTGACCGGGCCCGCAACCATAGTCTGGGTTACGGCAGCATTTAAATAACCGGTGGCTTTTACTACTATTGCGTAATCCTTGACTTCAGTAAATGCTTCGGCATTAATAGCAATCGTACCTTCACTTATCTGGTATTGGCCATTTTCAAGAATTACCCCGTCAATAGTAATCTCGGTAATAGCTGTTCTCCAGGCTGCATTATCAGTGAAAGTAACACTAACCGGCTGACCCAGAGTATTGTTTGTAGTATCCGCCACTAACAGGGGAACTGTGGTTACTTCCAGCATCGGTCCATCACTGCTCCAGTTTTTCGCTCCATCACCGGCTTCGACTTTGAAACTATAAGTGGTACCTGCTTCCAATCCGGTTACATTGAAGGTCGTGGTATATCCCGCTGCCTCCCCTATAATTTGGCCGTTCTGGTACACCCGGTAAGCAGCTGCACAAACATCATCTGTAGCCGGAGCCCAGGTAAGCGTTAAGCTGTTTTGCCCCAGGTTGGAACTGGTTAAAGTCTTATCCGACCATTGCGGAGCAATGGTGCCTTTATCGAATAAGACCTGTACCGGAGCTAAACTGGTAATATTTGTTCCATCACCTAATTGCCCACTCCCATTTAGACCCCAGGCGGCAATTTCTCCATCCCCCCGTAAAGCCAGAGCATGAGTATTTTTCCCATTCGAGACATAATATTCGCCTGGCTCAACCGCAATAATCCCATATAGACCTTCTATCTGGGTGGGAGGAGATGCATAGTCTTCGTTACCTTTCGCGTTCCTCCAGGTCCAAACGGTGCCATCGTTTTTAATAGCTAATGGGGTTCCTCGCTTGATACTTATTGTTTTTACATCGGTAATAGTATCAAGTTGCTGAGGCACCAGTACTTTATCGGCATTACGAACCCAGCTCCATACGGTACCGTCATCCTTAACCGCTAGTTGACCACCCCATCCAGCATCTACTGCGATAACTCCGGTAAGCCCTTCCAGTTGTATGGGAGTAGTAGCAGGACTATAGGCCGTAGTGTTAGGGATTAAATCCCCAAGTGTTCGGCCCCAGCCCCATACAGTTCCATCTTTCTTTATGGCTATATTTCTTTCTCCACCGGTTGCTACAGAAACGATATCAGTAAGTCCTTCAACATGTACCGGCGTAAAACTATTGGTTAACTCACCGTTGCCCAGTCGACCCTGAGCACCGGCACCCCAGGTCCACACCGTACCGTCTTTTTTGACCGCCACACTCCATTGGTCTCCACACATTATGGAAGCAACATCGCTCAATCCAGGCACCTGTAAGGGAATATCTGTACTGGCCGGTTCTGTATAACCGAGTTGTCCGCTGACATTACTCCCCCAGGTCCACACAGTTCCGTCTGCTTTCAGGCCCATATTATGGTAGGTTCCGGAACTGATAGAGATAAAGCCATTCAGTCCTTCAGCTTTCATGGGCACCACCCGATCAGTCGTTGCTCCGGGTCCCAGCACTCCATTATGATTCTTGCCCCAGGTCCAGAGGTTTCCGTTACTGTCTAAATACATGCTGTGACTTCCCCCGGCACTTAAATTGTTCACAATCACCGGTACACTGTCGGCCGCCCTATAATAGGTAACAAAAGTCGTGAAATGCTTGGTCCAGATTACTAGGTCATTACCCACATTAATTTTGGCATCACTGCCGGATGAAATATTGGCATCAGCCCAGGCTTGGCTGTCTTCCGCACAAACGCGGGTTATTTTGGTGAAATAGGGAGCGTTGCAATAGCCCACTTCTTTACCGGCCTGACCGGGAATAAGAATCCTAACCGCCCGGTTTAATTTAAGCGGAATATCATTGCAGCCAATTTCCAATACACAAGTGACTTTAGCTGGATTACCTGCTTCTTCGTCCAGAATCTTTACACTGTCGTTCTTCTTTAACGTTGGTACATTGAAGATTCCATCCCATCCTATCGGAGCAGTTATATTCGTTCCTGGTGGAATTTCCAGTCTTACTGGACTGCTGCTGATAGAAGTGATGGCTTCTACAGTCAAAGATGGTAAAGCGGTACTGGTTATAGTTTCCTCATCTAAAGCAGGAACAGGCAGGAAATTCACCAGACTTATCCTACCATCGGTAACTGCAGCTGGACAGCTAATAGTTGCCGCTGTAATTTGGTCGGTTAACGCCAGATTCCTGGTATTCTCATCAAAAGAGACTGTTTCTTGGGTAATTTCAGACATTACCTTGATGGTTATGCTGGCATCATCATATCCCAGGGCCTTAATCACTACGGTATAATCCCTGGATTTATCAAATACAACTGCATTAATAGTAAGGACACCCGTGCTCAATGTATACTGGTCTTGAGTAAGCGCCACTCCGTCTACCGTTATTTGGCTTATATTGGTTCTCCAATCCGCATTATCCTCAAAGCTGATATCCACTGCCTGGTTAACCAGCCTATTTCCAGGGGCAACATGCAAAACCGGAGTTCTAAACAAACCTATATTGGTTGGATAAAAACTCCAACCGCGACCACCCCAGGCCATGATCGTGCCATTGCTCTTAATGGCTACGGTAGCCCATTCTCCGGTGGCCAACATGGATATATCACTGACTAAAGCCTGCACCGGGATACGGCTATCTTCTTCGGTGCCGTTACCCAGGCGCCCGCCTCCGTTATGACCCCAGCTCCAGATGGAACCATCATCCTTCAGGGCTTCCATATGATACTTGGCTACAGCTACAGCCTTCACTCCGTTCAGATTGGGCACCTGAATGGGGCTGAAGCTTATCTCGGTAGTTCCATCACCTAATTGCCCATACTGATTCTGGCCGAATGTCCATACGGTTCCATCGGCTTTTACGACCGCGCTATTGTCAGTCATGGCATCAATTTGCACAATTCCAGTTAAACCCGGAACTTCAACCGGACTACTACACCGATCTCCTTGATTGCCGGTTCCTATGGCTCCCGATTCATTGGTTCCCCAGGCCCAGACAGTCCGGTCGTTCTTCAAGGCCAGAGTATGAAATCTTCCGCCGGCTATCGCCGTAATGCCTTCCAGTTGTCCAAACTGTACGGGTTGCTCGGAGCCAAATGACCAAATATTACCGTTTCCATCAAAGGCGAAGCTCTGGAAATCCCCAGCTCCAATTCCAATTATTCCGGTGAGGCCGGGAACCTGAGTTGGAGTCAAAGTTTTGTTCCCCCAGGCCCAGACGGTTCCGTCTTTTTTCAAGGCAATGCTATGATTGCGGCCAGCTGCCACCGATTTGATTCCGCTTATGGTCTTTATTTCTACCGGTTGGCTACGGCTGGTAGTAGTACCGTCACCAAGCTGTCCATATTGATTATCACCCGATGCCCACAGCGAACCATCGTTACGCAGCAGCAGGGTGTGGAAATACCCCATGGCCAAGTGGCATCCCGCCGGTGCTGCCATGTCTTTCGGGGTGGTCCATTGGGTTAGACTAGGGCCGTTGTTGCTGCAGTTCCCTGCCGCATCAACTGCTTCGGCCTTGAAAACATATTCTGTGCTTTCAGTCAGCCCGCTGACTGTGCAGGTCGTCTTTCCTTCGACTTCTTGGACCGATGTTCCATTTTGAAATATTTTGTAAGATTTGACTGCTACATCATCGTTTGCTGCTGTCCATTCCAGGGTTATACTGTCACTGGTGACCGTAGTTCTTGTCAAGGTGCTATCCTCGGGCCAGGTTGGGATGGTTGTGTCAGCCAGGGTGCTAACCTGTACTTCAGGTCCGTCACTGCTCCAGTTATTAAACGCATCTCCAGCCTCAATCTTGAAGGTATACTCGATTACCGGATTAAGGCCTTCTACTGTATAAGAAGTATCACTGGCGTTAACCCGGGCTATCTCCTGCCCGTTTTGATAGATGGCATATGCGACTACTCCCCAGTCGTCCTGGGCTGGTTGCCAGTTCAAAACCAGGCTGGAAGCAGCCACCTCGGAAGAGGTCAGGCTTTTATTTTCCCAGGTAGGACAGGTGGTATCTGTTTCGGCAGTTGTTCCGGTTACTTCCAGATAATCACTCCAGTTGCCGATATAGTCTCTGGCGCGAACCTTGAAGCTATAACCAGTGTTCACCGTTAAATCATTGATACTATAGGAGGTGGTTTTACTGTCGACTGTATCCAGAACCTCATCATTCCCATTTCCGGTTTTAACAATCTCATAGCTGGTCACAGCCACATTGTCGTTTGCTGGCGGCCAGGTTAAGGTGAGACTGGTAGGAGTTTGGGATATGGCAAGCTGGGCGTCAATCGGCCAGGTGGGTTTTTCACTATCTGCCACGGCAGTAGTGAATTCCCAATTATAATCTCTTCCCAGACGCCCATCATAGATGCTTTGGCCGCAAAAATCCTTCTTGAGAGTCAAAATGTACGCGGTTTTATCTTGCAGGGCATTCTTAAGTTGCAGTTCAACCCGGCGTACTTTGGTGGGGGTATCACTCTGGGTTATCACCAAATCCTCCGGGGTCAGATTTATTATTTCCCCAGTAAGCTTGTTCTTAAGAATGATATTGCCCATATACATGGGGTCATCAGCAGGTTTAAGAGCTGTGGTGAAATCCCAGCAGAAATAGACATGGGCCGGATCTACCGGATTAATAACCCGGTTATTAACATCAGTAATGTTGTTAACACTGGCATTTATACATTCCGGTGCAGCAATACTGAATCCTTTTTTGCCCAGAGGACCGAGAGCAGCCCCCATGGTCGGCGAACCCCCCAGGGTCACCTTTATTTTAGGGCTGGTCTTTCCATTCATGTGTCTATCCCAGGCTATGATGTAAAACTCGTGTTCAGTTCCCGGAACTAACTTATCCGATGTTAAACCAGTATAGCCATGCTTACAATCCTCGATGTCAAACAAGCAGGTCCCGCCGGCAAAACTGGGATTGCCTTCGTCTTCACCAATATTGGTACTATAAATATAATTTCCATCCATCAGAATACTGTACTTTTCAATCCACAGATTATCCTCTGCTGCTGTCCACTGAATTTTCAGTGTATTGTCAGTTATTTCGGATGCAGATATTACAGTATCCGCAGGCCAGGTAGGAGATTCCAAGTCCTCATTTGGATCACCAGTATACATTCCCAGGGGCATATAGTGCAGACCCCAGTTACCGGCAGCATCGCCCGCTGCTATCCGGAAGGTATAATGCTGGTTGTCAAATGGAATTACCAGGCTGTAGCTATGAACGCTCTCATCAACCTCGGCGATTAGGACATCATTCTGGTATATCCGGTAAGCAAAAATACCCGTGTCATCCATGGGTGTTGCCCACTGTATAATAATCTGGGCTTCAGGATATACGGGGGTGTTGGAAACAGACCAGCCGCAATCTTTAGACCATATCGGAGAAGTATTATCCTCTCTATCCAATACCACCTCCAGGCTGGGGCCGCTTTCGCTGCAGTTATTGAAACTATCTACCGCCTTGACCATGAAATTGTAGGACTTGTTTATCTCCAGTCCGGTTACATGGTACTTCCGGGTACTATTGTCTACTGATCCCAGCAGCTGCCCATCCTGATAGACTTGATAGCCAGCTAAACCCCAGTCATCCGCAGCTTCAGTCCAATGCAGAACCAGGGCTGGCGCCGCGGCATGGGTAATAGTCAATTCAGACCCCTCCGGCCAAGTGGGTGCTATGATGTCAGCTTCTATTGTGGTGACGGTTATATTGGGACCGTCAATACTCTGGTTGCCGTTTCCGTCTACTGCCTCAATCCTAAAGTTGTAATCTGTGCTGGGTGTAAGACCGTCAATATTACATGTATTTGTTGTAGCGTTTACAGTCTGTACCACAACACTATCCTGCAGTATTTTATACCCGGCCACAATTACATTGTCCTGGGCGGCCGTCCATTGGAGAGTTACGCTATTTGGGGTTACCCGGGTAGCCGTTAACTGTTTGCTTTCCGGCCAGGTGGGAGGAGTTAAATCCCCAGGATCAGTGGTGGTAAATTCCCAATAGTAACTCTTGCCCAGTTTACCTCCGGCATTGGCCTGGAAATCCGATGAGATTTTTATAATATAAGTAGTAAACGGTTCAAGTGATTGACTGAGGATTAGATCTATTTGCCTTAATTTAGGGGTTTGTTGCTTAGTATACGTGAAATCACCCAGAGTTATGATATCAGGAGTATTTAGGTCCAGTTGCTCCTGGGTCATATCTCCCCGATCAAGTGTTACTGGAGTATTATCACTCTTTTTAACCAGGCTGATCTTTTCCAGATTGGCAATTAGATTGCTGTTAAGCCCATTACTGAAGTTCCAGGCAAAATGCACGTTATCAGGAGCGATCAATTCATTGACTGTATAATAAACCTGGGTTTCGCTACTGCTCTTTTCGCTGGCAGGTGGGCTGAATTGCTCGATCAACAGCTGGCCGCCCCCGCCAGTAATAGCCTGTATGCTGGGTCCATCCTGGCTCCATGAGTCATCGGCATTACCAGCCTCTATTTTAAAATTATATTCTGTAGCAGAAATCAGGCCGCTAACATCATAGTAGAGTGTACTTCCGTTAACTGATCCGATTTCTACCCCATCCTGATAGATCTTATAGCCGGTTACTCCGGTGGTATCCTGGGCTGCTGTCCATTTCAATGTAACACTGGTAGCATCAATATTGGAAGTTTCAATTTTGCTGCCATCTGGCCAGGTGGGAGCCGCAGTGACCGGTGGTTCGGGATTGTCTATGGTCCCGGTATTAAACTCCCAGGAATAAATTTTGCCCAGGGTATCAGTGCTATTATTAGCAGTAATTCCTGAGCCAAATTCAATAATATAGTCGGTGTCCGCAACCAGGGCTGCGCTATCCAGGGTTAACTCCAGTTGCCGAAGTTTTTCCGGGGTATCCTCTTTGGTATACGTGAAGTCCTCCGTACCAAGAGTAACGGCTTCTCCTCCCTTGGTTTTTAAACTTATCTCTTGAAGGTTGCTTTCCAGATTCGTATCTATTCCGTTACTAAAATTCCAGCAAAAATAAATATTATCAAGACTTACTGGATTAGTGATTTGGTAGGCACTCTCTCCTCCTGCCAAAGATTGGTTTTCAGGTGCAGTCATAGTAACAGTCAAATCTCCTGCCGCAGCTTGTACAGGTGATATGGTAAACATTATTGACAGCACAAATACCAATACTGTTAATAGGGCTATGTTTGACTTGGTTGAGCATCTTAAATGCAATTCTTTTTCGCCTCCACAATCCGTTTTCCAACAACAATACATATCCGCACAAAATTTTCTCTATTAATAAAAATAAATCCCCCCTCAGTTTCAGTAGTCTAATTTATGAACCTCCTCTCTATTGCTTGATTTTTTTATTGCACCAAACGCAAACTATAGGTTATGCCCGATTATCTCAAAACAAAAAGCCCGGCAGAAAAGAATGCCCGGCTGTAACAACTATTAAAAAAGGCAAGTCTGTGGAAGAACAGACTTGCCCCTTAATAGCAACCCTTTGGATATGGCTTCTCCTTTCCACAATGGGAGGCATGCCCGTTTCCCGGCATACCCAATGACTTGAGGCCTTGGCTTTTACTTTAGATCCTCAAGTTCGGAAATATTATGTAAATGTTATATAATTATAGTTTGTTTGGTAAAATTCTACACCTATGTAAGGATTAATGCAACAAGAGAAATTTTGATGGTTATTCCCAATATTTATTAGATGTTTTTCAGTGGTTTCGCACTGTC
This sequence comes from Syntrophomonas sp., assembly GCA_041672985.1. GTDB lineage: Bacteria > Bacillota > Syntrophomonadia > Syntrophomonadales > Syntrophomonadaceae > PHAA01. The sequence goes on from JBAYYO010000016.1 coordinate 12,506, forward strand.
CCCTTGACTCATTGGCACACCTATTAATTTGCGTGTATTTTAACTGAGGTTTATATTCAGAATCAAGCTTTTACATAGTCTATGAGTATATCAAATAAATGTGTAAACCGGGGTTTATTAAACTGAGTTCCGTAATGTAGATAAGAAAAAAGCCTGACTAATATAATTTCCTTAACTTTGGGTAAAAAGACAATAAAAATAGAACTGACTCCCTTTTAAAATAAGGAGCCAGTTCATTATAATTAAGGCGGGGAAAGCAATCGTTGGCTTTCCCCGCTTCTATTACCACTGTTTTTTGCCATTTTCTATGGTAATAAATCTACTGAGACTGGACCGTTGCAATTAATAATCATCTTGTGTTGACCCGCACCAAGGTTAAGACTACCCTCTACCCTGGTTGGTTCTTCATATTCTGAATCCGAGTGACTAGTGGGCGGCCTATCCTTAATTATCCACCCCGCATTGCCCTGCAGGTCACTTTGCCTGTTTACCTGAGCCGCGATATGAATATTGGATGCCGCGGGTAAATCCAGGGCTGCACTCTGAATACCATTTATATACCAATCATTTAAAATGTTCCTAGCATGTATTTGTACATCGCTAGTCTCACTGCAGATCCTGATCTTTAACTGCTCAGGCAGATACAGGCTGTATCTTTGCCTGCCCAGACCCGGGGATATATTGCTGACGGGAGAACTGGAAATACAAGTAATGTATAAAGTATCTCCTTCGCGCCGTGTCTCCACCCCCTGGCTTTCTCCCAGTAATTGCAAGGCCGCCTCGCGTGATGGAGCAGTTATGTCAGCCCTATATGCTGTAGTAATCTTATCCGTTGGCCCGCTGAAAATCTCCAGGGAATTAGCGGAACCCTCAATAACCACCTGTTTCAGACCGGCATCCAAGGGGATAGGATTCGATGTTTTTTGCAGCTCATAATTTTCCGAGACCAGCAGGGTTTTGCATTGCTCTATAACCCCGATCTCGCTTAAGGCCTGCATGGACAATCCGAAACATAACAGGAAGCCTATAATAAATACACTTAAAATATCGTAAACCACTCGCCCATCTGTTTTTTTAGCCTGATGGGCTTGCCACAAAACTTCTGCTCCCAGGAAGATAAAAACCAGTGGCCACCAGTGGCTAGCCCAATCCAGCACCAGCTTCTCATTTAATTGCGCATAGAGGAGTCCTATCCCCAATAATAAAAGGACAGCCCCCATGGTAAGGGTACCTACTCGCCAGGTTCGCATGGGCTTTCCTCCTTTTCTGGCAAGGAAACTTCATTTTTCTCACCGCGTAATAACTTAATCCCACCCAGAATGAATAATAAGGCGACTAAACCGGTGCGCAGGTATTCTTCCATTTGCCAGGTGATTAAAGGGAACAGCAACCGCTCGGAAAGAATGATGATTCCAAATACGATGAGTCCCCAGCCTAGCCACTTGGAATGATCTAGCAGGAAAGGAAATATTGCTGCACTATCTATGACTGATTCCACTTCACCTGACTCATATAGATGATAAGCACCAAAAACACTGTAACACCAGATTACTGGCAAAATAAATCCTATCAGGCTGATACCAAGCCAGCCCATTAAGAAGGTCGCCAGGAAAAAACCTGTCATCAGGCGAATGCCCTGATTCATCAACCCCAGATACATGTGCCCGGCACCCGGGACACAGGAAAAGAATATGGTTAACCATTTACTCTTATTTTGCATCTTTCACGTTCCTTTCTCTTTCAATTGGGAGCTTGTTCATCCACTGCGAACCATCCTTAAATAATTGCGAATACCAATCCCTGCTTACCTGAGCTTCAATTTTCTGGCTCTGCACCATACATATTTGCGAAAAACGCATGCTTTGATCTGCCATCGTATCAAAGACCCCCCCGCTCATTAGGGCTAGTGTCAATACAGCAGCAGTTACGTAATAAGCAAAGACATTTTTACGATTAAGTTTCGGCTTTTTAGTGGGGAATTTTACAATAATAGCAGCAGAAGACTGCTTTTCCATTCTATTCAGTACATCATCGGTGAAATTCAGAGGGATAGCAGCCTGAGCAAGAACCAGGTCGGATTGCTCAATAAGACCCAAATAAAATTCCTGGCAGCTTTCGCAAAATTGCAGATGGACTTCCATTTCAACACAAATTTCCGGCTCTATGGTCTTTCGTTTAAAAGCCTGCCATTCATCGGTACTAAAGTGCATTTCCATCAACTGCCTTCCTCCTTCCATTGTTTTTTAATCATAGCCCGGGCCCGGTAGAGCCTGGATTCCACTGTCCTTATACTTATCCCACCGCTTTGCGCAATCTCGGCATAACTCTTGGACTCAAAGTAGTAATCTTGAATTACCATTCCGTATACCGGAGGTAATTGCCGGCAAATATCTTGGAGACGAGTTTTGTTTTCATTCTTCATTAATACCAGGTCAGGTGCACGACTCTCATTTTCATCCGCCAGGTAATCAAAATCCAGATTTTCCTGCTGGCTATATTTGCTCTGCGAGCGTTTCCAGTCCAGCGTCTTGTTAAGGGTAATTTTGCCCAGCCAGGCTTTGAAATTATGGGGTCGGTACTCGGGCAGGGAACGGTAAACTTGTATGAATACTTCCTGAGCTATATCTTCTGGATCGCTGCTGGCCGGAAGAAGGTTTAGAATTATGGCAAATACATAGGCTTTATAGCGATCCACTATTTCTCGGAAGGCATTCTGATCATCTGCCAGAATTTGCTGCAACAATTCTTCATCACTTATAACCATAATCCCCTCCCTTCCCTCTTCAATAAGAATAACGTATCAGATTATTAAAACCCTGCAAAATATTTTTAATGTGGTAAAGAGTATAAATATACCCGCAGCATTACCCGGAGTCTGGGCAGAGTAAACTACTATCAGGGCTAAACTAATACAAAAATAGAAAAAGTAAGGCGTGAGGAGTCCTTACTATATATTCTAAGATTTCATTTTATCTGTGGTTGTGGCTTGTAACCATGGGGGGTAGTACAAAATTTAGAACGAGGTAGGTCTTGTCGCTCTACTTACAGAAGGGGGGTTCTTTAGATAAAGCCGGAAAATAAGTCCGGGGACAGTCCCCGGACTTATTTTTATATCTACCACTCGGGAGGTAGATCCCTTAACTGTTTAAGATAATAGACCGGTCCATCGAGACATATAAACTCGCTGCCGATATTGCATCTGCCACACTTGCCTATGCCGCACTTCATGCGCATCTCCAAAGTCGTTATGACCTGTTCGTCATTGTAGCCCATCTTCTCCAGGGATTGCAGAACAAACTTAATCATTATGGGCGGCCCGCAAACCACGGCGACGGTACCGTTAGGACTGGGGTTCACTTCTTCCAGATAGGAGGGGACAAAGGCTACATGGCCGTCCCAACCTTCTTCCGGATTGTCAATGGTGGTGAAGACTTCGGTATTGGGTTGTTTCGGCCACAGCTCAAAGAGTTCTTCTTTGAAGCAGAGGTCGGCTTTACTGCGGCTGCCGTAGAGTATGGTGATCTTGCCGTAGTCTTCCCGGTGCTTGAAGCAGTATTTGATAAAGGAACGCAGGGGGGCCAAGCCGATGCCGCCGGCTATGAAAAGCATATCTTTGCCTTTACAGGCTTCAACCGGGAAGCCATTGCCATAGGGGCCTCTGACTCCTATCTTTTGTCCCACTTCTATCCGATGGAGTTCATCGGTTAAGAGTCCTACCCTTTTAATCGCAAACTCCAGGTATTCCTGTTCTTCCTGCCAGGTGCAGGAGATCATGGCTTCCCCGATGGGCAGATGGGAAACCATTCCGCACTGTCCGGGGGCTACCTGAAAAGGAACTCCATTCCCGTCTACATTTCTTACCAAGAAACTTTTTACATCCGGGGTACGATCAATAATATCGATTACTTCAACAACAGTTGGTACCAGGGGTTGTTCATTGCAGGTGCATTTGTGTTCCTGATCAGCCATTAATCTCTGCCTCCTTTACTGCATCAATGATTCTCACGATGTTAATATCTGTCGGGCAGACGATCATGCATCTTCCACAACCGGTACATAGCGGGGTCCCATATCTTTCTTTAAAGAACTGAAGTTTATGCAGGAAGCGCTGCCTAAAGCGCTCTTTGCTGGCGCCGCGAGGGTTGCCGCCGCCGGCTTCCCGGCTATATTCTTCAAACATACAGGAATCCCAGGCCCGGAAACGGTAACCTTCATCTCCCCACATTTTGACCTGGATGTCAAAGCAGTAGCAGGAGGGGCAGACATAGGTGCACATCCCGCAGTTAATACAGGGTTCTGATAGTTTGTCCCATAAGGGGTGTTCAAACATATCTTTGAGCTTCTCGGCTACGCCGCTATAATCTACCTTCTGGGTGAAGGGTTTG
>JBAYYO010000017.1:0-16513 GCA_041672985.1 Syntrophomonas sp.
CCCGCTTAAACAGTTTGCCAAGCAGGTTCGACTATGCTGCGAATTTGGCAACCTGGCTGTCATAACCTTGCGGTCTTAGACCCTTGGCTTTGCGTCCCCGCTTTTCAACGGGTTTGCTTTGTTTAACAGATTCTTATTTATAATTAACCATATTTTATTAAAATTGTCCAGAGTTTTCAGTTATATTTTTAATATTCAAGCGGGCAGCTTCCCAAGGACAGGATTGATCATGTTATTGAGGAGGATTTGCACAAACGTAAGGCGAAAACTAGAGGTAGATTTGATCTCCGAAAGGATTGAATTATAATGGGTATTCTGGGTAAAAAAATATGGCGTTATATAGGACGTAATCTGGGGCAATTCCTGGCTGTCGCGGCAGTAGTTATGGTGGGGGTAATAGCTTACATAGCCATGAGCAGTTCCTACTATAACCTGAGTCAATCCCAGGAAAAATTTTATCGGGATAACAATTTTGCCGATTACTATTTTCAGATGGTAAAAGCTCCCGAGGGTGTTATAAAACAGGTGGAGATGCTGGATGGGGTAAAAACAGTTACAGGGAGAGTTCAGCGCGATCTGCCGGTTCTCAAGGCCAACGATGAGCGGGCCACTGCCCGGGTGGTAGGCTACAATATGCCAGTGGAAAGAGACTTGAACCACATATCCGTGGTGCAGGGCCGAATATTTTCCTCCTACCAGGGGAACAGCAATGCGGAAGTTGTATTGGACCCCAAATATATCACCGCCAATAATCTGAACTGGGGTGATCAAATCACTGGTGTTGTAGACGGCAAACAGGTTTTCTTTACCGTGGTAGGATCAGCGATTAGTCCGGAATTTGTATACGCTATGAAAGACAGCGCGGATATGCTGCCTGACCCCACCAAGTTTGGCATATTTATGCTCGAGAATCATCAAGCCCAGCAATTATTGAATATGCCCGGTCAAATAAACCAGCTTTTAATCGAATTTACTCCGGGAGCCGACCAGACCGGGGTGATAGAGGCAACCAAGGATATTCTTAAGCCCTATGGTCTCCTGACCTCGTATCCTCGCCAGGACCAATTGAGCCACGCCATCCTGCAGGCTGAATTGGATGGACTGCGTTCCGTAACTCTGTTTCTTCCTATTATATTCCTGGGCATTGCGGCCGCCATCCAATTTGTAATTCTGCGCCGTATGATAAAATCCCAGCGCTCTCAAATAGGGGTAATGAAAGCTCTGGGTTATAGCAATTTACATATAATGCTGCATTATACCTCCTATGCTGTGCTGGTTAGCATTGTGGGTGCGTTGGCGGGGACTATACTGGGGCTGACTCTGGCTGGTGCTATTACCCAGGTTTATGCCGCTTTCTTCAATTTGCCCGCTGGGATGCAGGGGTTGAATGTCAGGGCTATTCTGTATGGGCTGGCATTAAGTGTGGTTATTGGTACTATTGCCGGATTGAGTGCTTCCCGCAGCGTGGTGCGTATCCACCCTGCGGAAGCCATGCGTCCTGAACCTCCTCTCAGCAGCGGCAGCAGCCTGCTGGAAAGACTGCCGGTCCTGTGGCAGAGATTAAATCCGGGCTGGAAAATGACCCTGCGTAACATCGGACGCAATCGCGGTCGTTTTATAGTAACTCTACTGGGGGTAGTTTTCTCCGTGTGCCTCCTGGTTATATCCTTTTTTACCAACGATGCGGTGGATTATATGATGAATCGCTATTTTTATGAAGGTCAATCTTATGATCTCATTATTCGTTTTAACGCTCCCCTGCACGACAAAGAACTTATATATATTAGCCGACTGGACGGGGTGCAAAAGGTGGAAGCATTTCTGGAAATACCGGTCAGGATACACTATGGGGGGCGGAGTGAAGAGGATGTCTTGCTGGCCTATACTTCTGACTTAACTATGAAAGAACTGGAGAGCAGCAGCGGCCAACCAATTAAGGTGCCGCCGGAGGGAATGCTGATTAATCAGAGAACTGCCGCCAAGTTGGGGGTGGAGAGCGGAGCCGAGGTGGAAGTGGAGACTTTGCTGCCCATCGGACCCGTACAACGGGATAAAATTGAAATCAGGGGTGAAATCCGCCAGTTGATCGGGGGTGGCTCTTATGTAAATCTGCCTCAGGCCAATCGCTTATTAAAGGAAAGAAATCTGGCTTCTGGTGCTATGTTGAAAATAGAGCCGGGGCAGACCGAACGGGTGGAGGCTGAAATCAACAAAATGTTGGGGGTGAATTCAGTCCTGAGCCGGCAAAAGGAGCTGCAGAATTTTGAGAAAAATCTGGAAAGCATGGTTTATTCAGTGGCAATAATGGTGCTATTTGCGGTGGTGCTGGGTTTTGCTATCGTTTACAATTCCTCGCTTATGAACTTTGCGGAAAGGCAGAGGGAAATAGCCTCTTTACGGGTTATGGGATTTAAAACCAATGAGATATCTGCTTTGCTGCTTAATGAAAATATAATTCATTTAATCCTGGGGGTGGCACTGGGATTGCCTTTTGGACGCTTAGTGGCTGCGGCTTATATCCAATCAGTGAGTACTGATTTATATACGCTCCCGGTGATTATTTATCCCCGTACGTACTTTTTGGCAGCTCTGGGAGGTATAATTTTTATATTGGTCGCCCATCGTTTTTCAGTGCGAGGCATTAAGAATTTGGATTTGGTGTCAGCATTAAAAAATAGTGATTGAGGGTATACGTTACGCATTATATTCGTAATTAAGGAGGTTATATCCCATGGAATCCGCTCTACTCATGCAATTAAAAAATGTAACCAAGACTTATGACATGGGTGAAGTCAAAGTGGAGGCATTGAAGGAGAGCTCTCTGGATATATATACCGGGGAGATACTGGTCATTTTGGGACCCAGCGGCTCGGGAAAAAGCACTCTGCTAAACATTATGGGAGGAATGGACCTAGCCACCAGTGGGGAAATAGTTTTTGGAGGTGAAAATCTAAGCAAGGCCAATGAGGAAATTTTGACCAATTATCGGCGTAATGAAGTTGGTTTTGTATTTCAGTTTTATAATTTGATACCAGATTTAACCGCCCGGGAAAATGTGGAACTGGCTGCTCATCTGGTTAAAAACCCTTTGCCAATTGAAGAAACCCTGGTGGAGGTAGGATTGGAAGAAAGAATGGACCATTTTCCTTCCCAGATGAGCGGGGGAGAACAGCAGCGGGTATCTATTGCCCGGGCGGTGATAAAAAATCCCCGCCTGCTCTTGTGCGATGAACCCACTGGCGCATTGGATTATGAAACAGGGAAGCTCATTCTCGGGGTGTTGAAGAAAATTAATGAGGAAAGGGGTTGCACAGTAATTCTTATTACCCATAATACCGCGATTGGCGCTATGGGAGACCGGGTGGTAAGGATGCGCAGCGGGGAGATAGCCAGTATAACCGAGAACTCTAACCCCCTGGCACCGGAATGGATAGAATGGTAATGGGTATACTGGAGCGAAAGATATGGCACTTCATTAAATATAACCTGGGCCAGTTCCTGGCCGCAATTGCTTCGGATATGATCGGCATCATGGCTTAATTGCTATCGATCTATCTATTTTCAACGCTGGGAGGTATTATTTTTGTAATGGTGGCCAGTCGTTGTGCAGCAGGGGGTATAAAATAAGCTGGACCTGGCAGTTACTCAAAAGAATACCGATTAGTTGGGGAGGTTGGTTTGTAACATGCGTAAGAAGGGTTACTGGGCAATATTATTGGTTGTAGCCTTGGCGGGAGCAGTATATTTTTGGGGTACGGCGGGTACTGAAGTCGAAACCGCTTCAGTCAGCAGGGGCAGCATCCGGCACGAAGTACTTGATACCGGATATGTACAGTCAGCACAGAAATTAGATATATACGCTGCCCAAGGAGGACAGATCATAAGTCTACCTGTAACAGTAGGTCAAAAGGTTGAGAAAGGTCAGGTAATCATGGTGTTGCAGAACCGGGATCTAACCATGGCCTCTGAACAACTGCAGATTCAATTGAGCCAGGCCGATACGGCAGTTGCGGCGGCGGCTGCCGCCATTGAACAGGGGCGTTTGGATTTAGCAGATGTAGAGGCTGAATTTACCAGGGCCCAGGATCTCTATAATGGCGGGGCTATTAGTCAGGTGGAGTATGATGAAAGTCGTTTTCAGCTGGAAAAAACGAAGTCAAGTGTAATAGCCCAGGAACAAAGCCTGCAATCAGCTCGTGAGCAGGTCAATAACTATCAAAGCCTGCTCGCCAGTTCCAGACAAAAGGAAAACGAATTGCAGGTGAGAAGTCCTATAAGCGGAACCCTGATGCAACTGCCGGTAGAGCAGGAACAGGTTGTCGTGTACGGTGCTTTATTAGCACGGGTGGCCATGCCCAACGATTTGGAGATCAAAGTAGACCTGTTGAGTGATGACCTCGGAGAAATCCAAATAGGGCAAAAAGCGCAAATTACAGCTCCAGTGCTGGGAAATCAAGTGTTGAATGGCGAAGTAATTCAGATATACCCACAGGCAGAAGAAAAGCAATCAGCGTTGGGAGTAATCCAGCGCCGGGTCCCAACAATCATCAGATTGGACGATACGAGCAATCTGAAACCAGGTTATGAAACCAGAGTTAGTATTATTACCGCCAGTAATGAAAATGTTCTATTGGTACCCCGGGAAGCAGTCCTTAGCAGTACCAATGGCGAGAAACAAGTGATGGCAATCGTTAATAATCGGGTAGTTATGCGTACAGTTACAACCGGGCTCTTTGATAATAAAAACGTGGAGATTACCGCAGGGTTGCAGGAAGGCCAGGAGATAATCAAGGATGCCAGTATAGGTTTGCAGCCCAATGCCCGGGTTAAAGCCTTAAAATCCCCGTAGATTCCAGGCTGCAACCGAACGCAGCGTAAGCTGAGCAGATTATGGGAATAATAATTCACAGTCTTCTGATGTCTTTGCTGATTATAGTAAAATAAATACGAATTAGAAAAAGCGACCCGGGATTTACCCCCGGGTCAGGTTGCCTATTATTCTTCTGGAATTACAGAATTTCTTCTGGTTTTGAACCTAATGGTTACCGTTTTGCCCAACTTCTGCCCATTATTGGACATTAAATCCGGACCTATAACAATTCTGTAGTTAGTCAAGGAACGTAGTCTATTAATTGGTTTGACGTAGATATTATAGCGTTTGTCAAAATCAACGGTGTCTCTTACGCGAGTTACCCTTATTCCAACCCGTGTATTTCCTCGCCACATACTGATCTGGTTGCGATTGTTCGCCCATACAGAATCATTAACAACATTTCGATCAAATACTAACAGAGCCTGTACATTTCTGGATACACCAGTAGCTCCGTTGCGCGGGGAAGATCTAACAAAGTTAAGGGGCTTTTGTCCGTTTGGCATAATATTTCCCTCCTTTCAAGGGGATAAATAAGAATGAGGTAACTGGTCTATCCTATGCATTATTCCGACGGTAGGTTCCATATTTGCCCAAGCAGCGGGGATTATTATGCTGAACATCGGTGAAAAACGTTGAATTAGGGTATATAATGAAAACAGTAAGTTCTTAAACCGATTTTAAAGGGAGGAATGAATAATGGCTGAGGGAAAAATATTCGTACGGGAAAGACGCAAGATTAGCGAAGGTGAAAAGAAGCCACGCTTTGTGGTGGTAGGTGCAGCGGGGACGGACCTGAAAATTTATGCCAAACATATTAGGAAGATGGAGATTGAACAGATTGCGCAAATGATTGGAGCAGAACTGGTCATACTCGAAGCGGGCAAAGACGACGAAGATTTTGATGATGATTAGAGAGGCGGGTTGATTAAATGGCACTCATTCGCGACAGAGACAGCAGAAGATTGCACATAAAGAGTAAGCTCATGGGCGAGTCTCTGGTAAGCAAGAGCTTTATTGAGAGCCTGGATTATGAGGTGGAACAGTTTCGCTCCTTCCCTAATGTCAGTGTACTGAAAATAGGGGGGCAGAGTATAACTGATCTGGGGGCCAGGGGAGTCCTGCCGGTAATAAAAGAGATTGCCGACAATTCTAGTCAGCATAAAATGATAGTATCAACCGGAGGCGGAACCCGTTCCCGGCATATTTATGCTATTGCGATGGAATTAGGTATGCCTACCGGAATAATATCCAAGCTGGGACAAAGCGTATCCGAACAGAATGCGTTGATGCTGTCCACACTATTAAATCCTTATGGAGGCATCAAGGTGGGGCACGATGATATCCCTAAATTGGGAGGTTATTTTGCTCAGGGCTGCATTCCAGTTATCCATGGCATGCCCCCTTATGGCTACTGGGAGCACCCGCCCCAAGAAGGCAGCATTCCACCCAATCGTACCGACGTGGGAGCCTACCTGCTGGCCGAGGTAATTGGTGCCCGGCAGTGCATATTTGTTAAGGATGAAGATGGATTATATACGGACAACCCCAAGAAAAATCCAGAGGTGGAATTTATCCCCCGGATTGGTGCAGGGGAACTTCTGGATATGGGTCTGGACGACCTCATTGTCGAAAGAGCGGTGCTGGAATTTATGCTGTGTGCCCGCAGTGTTAAAGAGATTCAGATTGTCAATGGATTAAAACCGGGCTTAATAACTAAGGCCCTCAATGGGGAACATGTGGGAACGATAATATATAAAGACAAATAATACCAGGCGAAAAAGCTTGTTTTATGGCAGGATTTATTATTTAAACGGCGAAATATATGGTTTATAACAACTAATACTCCGAGCCTTTGGACCTAAAGTTGCCAACCAGGGTTGATAGGCCGTTAGGGTGTATCGGGAAACTGATATGCCTCCCAATGTGGAAAGGAGAAGCTTAGTTCAACCAACTTTGTGGGTGAGTCTGCTTTTCGAGACTCGCCTTATTTATTGGTTGGCTGATTGGCAGCTATATGGTTATTTGTGTGTGCCGCAACTTCTTAATATCATTAACATGGTCAATTACCAGGGCATGTCGAACTATAGGCAGTTTTTTAACCTTAGGTCTTTTCCAATTACAGGTTGGATGTATTGCTGAAGATGGTGAAGGATCGCGACAGCAGGATGAATAAATTATAAGGAGATGTTCTCTTGATAACTACCGATCAGATGAAAACCAGAGTACCAGTATTCATAATTCTAGCAGTGCTTGCCTGTCTTTTTATGTTTCAACCGGCAATAGCAGGTGAGGGTGATGGCAGCGGTGGAGGACAGGGGGTACCTCTAGGGTTGGCATCATCCAGTCCAGCAGATGGTCAGACGGATGTTGCTCTTACTGGAGAAATTAAGCTCACATTCAACAAAAATGTAATAAATTTAACTTTAAGAGAAAATAACAAAAAATGTTTTTCGCTTAGCACCGCCAGTGGTCTAAAAGTTCCTATAGAAGTAATAATGGCAGATGATCAATTATATCCGGAAGAAAAGAGGAACATTAGTATCAAGTCCTCGCAGCCACTTCAACCTGGTACTGCTTATATATTGAAGATTTCGCCTGCGCTGCAGGCTAAAAATGGCACCAGTCTGGGACATGAAGTAACTGTAAACTTTGTAACTGTCGGTGCTGTTTCTAAACCGGTGGAGAACCCTCCGGCAGTTGATACCGGAAAGGTTGAGCTGCAACCGGAGCAGCCGGCGGCTAACCCCTCCGATAATAACTCTGTAGTCAGCCCGGAAACAGATGATAAGGCAGTGGGAGAAGCTTTACCTGAAGCTCCTGCGGCTATTGAGCAGCAACAGCCCGAAGTAACATCGACAGATGCAGAACCTTTGACTGCTCCAGGAGATGCAGGCAAAATCTGGCCTTGGGCTGCCCTATTATTGGCAGCTGTAGCTGTGGGGCTTGTCTATTACCGTAGAAGAAATGCGAAATAGAGCCAGCGTTTTTAGGAGTGAATAATACGAAGAAAAGAGTCTTATATACGCTGCTGCTTCTTGGGCCGCTGGCTTTTATTTTTGTCACCCTGTTCATTGGCAGGTATCCGGTGTCAATATCGGTAGTAGCACAAATATTATGGTGTAAGTTCACATTTAGCACCTGTAATCTCCCTGATATTTACCAGACGTTAGTATGGGATATTCGTATGCCCAGAGCTATCCTGGGCGCAATGGTGGGAGGATCCCTGGCTATTAGCGGAGCAGCTTTTCAAGGGCTGTTTCGCAATCCCCTGGTAAGCTCCGGTATTCTGGGGGTTACCTCCGGGGCAGGTTTTGGAGCGGCTCTGGCCATCATACTTTTCCATGCCACCGCTCCCATATATATTTCCGCTTTCTTTTTTGGAGGATTGGCGGTATTGCTTAGTTTTCTGATTGGGAGAATTTATCACACTACGCCAATTATAATGTTGGTGCTGGGAGGAACCATTGTTTCTTCAGTATTCTCTGCCTTGATATCTTTTACCAAGTATGTAGCCGACCCCACCAATGAATTGCCCAGTATAGTATTCTGGTTGATGGGCAGTCTGGCTTCAGCTCGTTATCAGGATATTTTGGTTGCTGGCATTCCCATGCTAATAGGAACGCTGGGCCTCATAACCATAAGATGGCGCATCAATGTTCTTTCGATGGGAGACAAAGAAGCCCAAACTTTGGGCATCGATACCAGGGTCAATAAGTGTATTGTCATAGTATGTGCCACCCTAGCTACGGCTGGAGCGGTCTGTGTGAGCGGCATTATCGGCTGGGTGGGTTTGGTTATTCCGCATATAGGACGTATGCTGGTTGGTAATGACAATCGTCTATTAATTCCAACCAGCTTTTCCCTGGGAGCATGTTTTCTAATTCTGGTAGACAATCTCAGTAGGATTATAACCGGATCCGAAATACCACTGGGAATATTAACTGCTCTAGTTGGAGGGCCGTTCTTTGTTTATCTATTAAAGAGAACGAAGGGGGGCGGATGGTAGATTATGCCTTTACTTGAAGTTAAGCATATCTTTTTTGGTTATGATCAGCGGGATGTTTTGCAAGATATATCGTTTCAGGTCAACCAGGGGGAAATCTTTTTCCTCCTGGGACCCAATGGCTGCGGTAAAACCACTTTGTTGGACTGTGTCCTGGGCTTATTAAGACTCAAGGGTGGGGAGATATATCTTAATGGGACTAATATAAATGGGATAAAACCTTCTATCATTGCCAGACAGGTAGCCTATGTACCCCAGAGCCACGAAAAGACTTTTCCTTATTCAGTCACGGATATTGTTTTGATGGGCAGGGCAGCGTACATTGGAATAGCCGGTTCTCCTTCCGGGGAAGACCTGGACATTGTTGACGAAGCTCTTGCCACGGTAGGTATCCTTCATCTTCGCAACCGGCGCTACACCCAATTAAGCGGAGGAGAAGGACAACTGGTCATGATAGCCCGGGCATTGGCCCAGAAGACCTCCCTGATAGTGATGGATGAACCTACTGCCCATCTCGATTACAGGCATGAACTGGTGATTATGGAAACGATAGTAGAACTGGTAAGAGAAACAGGTCTGTCCATATTGATGGCCACCCATTTCCCCAACCATGCCTTCTATTTTGAGAACAACGACATTGCGACCCGAGTAACATTAATGAACGATAGTAGATTTATGACTGCGGGCAGTGCCACCGAGATTCTAACCGAAGCTAATCTTAAGTCAATTTATAATGTCAATGCCCAGGTGTTTACTCACCATCTAGATACCCACCACCAGATAAGACAGGTGGTTGCCATCAGTACATCCAAACTGAATCGGAATCCGGGTTACCCAATTGATACCATGGGGAGAGGGTAATATCGTAATGAAGGACTTTAGGAGCAGCATAATGTACAGGATACTGTTGTTATGTCTGGTTTTCAGCCTATTGCTAACAAGTGGCTGCAGCAAGTTGGTATCCAATGAGCCGCAGTCAACTAAAGATACCCTAACCATAACTGATACTATTGGGCGCCAAGTTGAAATTCCCGCCCGGATAGACAGGGTAGCCTGTCTATGCCCGGAATCAGGGTATGCGTTGGCAATGTTCGGGCAAGGCGATAAAATTGTGGCGGTGGTAGGCGGTTTAAAAAGGGACCTCATCCTCACCGAAATGTACCCTCAGATAAAAGATCTACCTGTGCCCAAGAGCAGTGGAGCAATAAACATTGAGGAATTAGTTAAAAGCAGACCCGACGTAGTTTTTGTTAAGAAAGACACCGCTAGTAGTGAAGCGGAAATAGCAAAAATGAACAAAACCGGGATCCCTTTCCTGGTAATTGAATTTAATAATATTAAGGAACAACAGGAGGCCATAGCAATGATGGGCCAGGTTGTGGGTGCCACTGATAAAGCCAGGCAATACAACAACTATTATCAAAAATGCATAGACCGCATCCAGGAGAGGGTAGGCACAATCCCTGAGCAGCAGAGAGTCAGGGTATATCACTCGATTAGTGAAGCAACCCGAACTGATGTCCAGGGCAGCCTTTCCGGCGATTGGATGCAGGCCGCGGGCGCTTTTAATGTATCGACTAATGAGCCGCTAAAAAGCCTGGAGGGTAAATACTATGCTGGTCTGGAACAAATTTTGTTGTGGGATCCGGATGTTATACTGGCTAATGAAATCGGGGTGGCGAACTATATTCTAACCAATAAACAATGGGCACCGCTAAAGGCGGTGAAAAATCGGAAAGTATTACAGATGCCCAATGGTATATCGCGCTGGGGTCATCCCTCGTCACCAGAGACGCCGTTGGCTATCCTGTGGACGGCGCAGGTTTTGTATCCGGATAAATTTGCTGACTTGGATATGGTTGCAGAAACGAAAGCATTTTATAATGATTTCTTTGGATTGCAGCTAACCGATGAAGTGGTTGACAGAATTCTCTTTGGCGAGGGCATGCGTATGGCCAAGCAATAATAGGTATAAGCTAGTTTTTCCTGATGCTCGGATATCTTTACCTATTATGGCATGTGTATGGTCATGCCATAATAGGTATTTACAGGGCGAGCAGCAGGGCAGGGGGAGATTTTTAATGAGGATATTAGTTTCCATAGATGATACGGATACAGTAAAAGTTGATAATGTAGATGTAAGGGGAACTGGTGAAATGGCCGAGTTGATTGCGAAGGCCATCGAAGACAACGGTTGGGGCAGCTGTCAACCTATTACCCGTCACCAACTGCTCATACATCCGGACATTCCCTATACTTCTCACAACAGTTCCATGTGCTTTGCAGCCAATATTGAAAGCACCTATTTAAAGCCGCTGATTGATTTTGCTGCTGATTTTTTGGCGTGCGAAAGTGCTCCTGATGCAGACCCGGGGTTGTGTATAGCTATTATTGAGAGAATAAGCCGACCAGGCTGGCTGATTTCCTTTGGATACATGGCCAAAAACTATGTATTAACAAAAGAAAATGCTTATGATCTAGCGGAAAAACTGGGTATACATCTATCAGAGCATGGAGGAACCGGCCTGGGGGTTATTGGGGCGCTGGCCGGGGCTGGATTACGTCTGGGGGGCAATGACGGGCGCTTCAAAGGGAAGTTGAAGCTCAAAACCAAGGATAATACGATCACAACCGGCAAAATATGTTCTCAGAGCCAGGTTGATATTGTAAAGTGCCTGGAGACAGGTGCTGTTTTGCATGATGATGAACTTGTTCTGCTGGGCGATTGGGTTAAAACAATACTGCATTATGGGCAAGCGGTTTTACCTGTTTCTCCAGTAAATGAAATCGGTACCGGTAGTCCAGGTTGGAAAACCTATTCCAAAAAGCAAATGAAGGATTTTTAACCTGCGCTTCGCGATCTCTGCTTAACTAAGGAGATGATAATAAATGTTGTATACCAATGGCGAGGGTGAATTTAGGGGGAGTAAGGATGATTGGGATCTGGCCGCTCAAATAGCGGAGAAATGTGTGGAATTTAAAGCGGATGATGAAGATGAGATGGTAGCTGACGAGGCAGTCTCCTGCTACAACTGCCGCTACCGGCGGTGGACAGTCAGATCTTTTGTTTGCCTCAATAAAGCCGGGTTTATTTGGACAGTTTAAACTTAATAAATTATCCTTTTAAAGGGGAGATATAGTTGTGAAAATTTATGCGGGTATAGATGACACTGACAGTCTGGAACAAGGGGCAACTGGTCAGTCAGCCAATGAACTGCGTCGTATCATAAAGGAGAAGGGCTGGGGAAGCACGGAGCCAGTAACCAGACACCAATTGTTATTACATCCGGACATTCCCTATACTTCACACAATAGCTCCATGTGTTTTACGGCTGATATCAGCGAAGACAAACTCGACCAATTTATAGCTTGCGCAGCCGAATTTCTGAAAACAACCAGTGCTCCGGGTTCAGACCCGGGATTGGGTGTGGCCGTTAGTGAACGGATCAAGAATGTTGAGCACTTGTTGAGCTTTGGGTTTAAAACCAAAATAGAGGTAGTAAGTAAGGGAGAGGCCTACCAGACAGCCAGGCACTGCGGCATTCATTTATCAGAACATGGCGGCACCGGGCAGGGAGTTATTGGAGCACTGGCCGGGATTGCCCTGCGTATGACCGGGAATGACGGTAGATTTCAGGGTAAAACCAGACTCAAAGAGGTTGGCCAAACCATGGGTATCGGAGAAATCATGGCAAGCACCGAAATAGACGAAGTACAATCGGTAGAGGGTTATGTACTGACAGAGGATGAAACGCTTATAATAGGTGACAAAATAAAAACAGTTTTACTGGATGGAAAAAGAAAACTCCTGGTTTATCGTGAGGAAGACGGGTGGCACACCTGTAATAACAAGCAGCTAAAAAACTATTAATCAATATTGGGAGGCCTCAGGATGAAGATATATGTTGCACTTGATGACTCGCGCCAGCTAGATGGGGGCAAGGCGGGGGAAACGGCTTCAGTATTAACCAGAGTGATAGAAGAAAAGGGTTGGGGCAGATGCTCGATTCCAAGCCGTCACCGCTTGTATCCCAACCCCGCTACCGGCTGCAAAAAACACAATACAGCCCGAAGTTTTTCGGCTGATATTGAAGCGCAATACCTGGATTGTTTTATAACCTACGCCTGTGAACTGATCAAAGCAACCGGGACTCCTGATTCCAATGCCGGCTTGGCTGTTGCTATCCCGGAGCTTATGGAAAATGTACAAGAGCTGATCGATTATGCCGGTCGGGTTAAAGAGGGCCTGGTAGACAAAGCTGAAGCATTGGCAATGGCTCGAAAACCGGGCCTGTATGTTTTGGAGTTGAACGGAACTGGACAGGGTATAATCGGAGCATTGGCTGGAGTTGGGCTGCGTATCACCGGCAATGATGGACAGTTCAGGGGTAAACTGCAGCTCAGTAAAGAGGTTGATTATGTAGCCACGGTCAGAGAAATAATTGACAAGACTTATGTGGAACAGGTAAAAAATATGGAGTTCGAAAATGTTAGCGATGATGAAAAGGTGCGCATGGGAGAAAAGGTTAAAGTAGTGCTCCTGGATGATAAATATACTTTGATGGTTTTCCCCACCGAAATTGAGGAGCCTAAATGGCAGACCAGCACAACTACAATGCTGCGAATGTTTTGATGAAATCATTTCCGTAATAAAATTTATGACAGTGTCCCGATATTTGTTGCCCGCCAGGAAGAAGGTGTTTCTTTCTGGCTTTGTGTTTGATATGGACGGAGCAGCACTAAAAGAGATATTATTTACATATGATATCTTGCTTTAAAACAGTGCCAGCATTGAAATGCAGATCATAAGAATATGATAGAAAGACTCAAACCCGGCAATATTTAAAGAGGAGGAGCCTTTATGTCAGAAGAAAGAATGGATAATCACCCTGATGGTAAGATTCTCCCTGGGGAAGTGGATGTTAACCAAATAGCAAAAGTTTTGGACTTGGTTAACGGTTTGTTTTGTGTATATGATACCGAGGGTCAAATTATTTATATGAATCAGAAGTTCAAAGACCTAATCAACTATCCGGATGAAATTTTATATGAAATGAATATCAGTGATCTGGCCATTGAGCGACACAAGAAGCGGATTCGTGACAGGATACGTTCCTGCCAGTATGAAGGCCAGGAGCGAAGTTGGGAAATGCCTATACGCGGTCGGGATGGAAGTGAATTTATTGTTATTGCCAAAACCTCATCATTATATAAAAATAAACAAATTATAGGGGAAATATTGCTCGTAGAGGATATTACAGAGCGCAAGAAGGTGGAAGCTGAAGTAAGGGAATCACAACGGCATCTGGCAGACACCATCGAATCCCTTCCAGATGCTACTATAGTCATTGATCATGAGGGCCGGGTATTGTACTGGAACCGGGAAATGGTAGATTTAACCGGGGTCCCGGCATCTGAAATAGTTGGCAAAGGTGACTATGAATATGCCCTGCCATTCTATGGCTTGCGCAGACCTATATTGATCGATATGATTGTTGATCCCCAAGTGAGTTTTGACGAGCAATATGTGTATGTCCATAAGGAAGGCGAGGTTCTTTATACAGAGACTACCACCGGTAAATTAAAAGGTAAACAGAGAATTCTATGGGGCAGAGCCGCGCCTTTATTTAATACCAAAGGTCAGATAGTGGGTGCCATTGAATCCGTACGCGATATAACTGATCGCAAGAAAGCCGAAGAGGATTTGATCCAACATAACGAAAAATTAGAAGCTATTTTTAGCGGGACCGTCAGTGCCCTGGCGGTGACTACCGAAAAGCGGGATCAATATACTGCCGGTCACCAACATCGCGTTGCTGCACTGGCCTGTGAAATTGCCCGGGAGATGGATTTACCAGATGCAATGATCAATGATATCAAAATTGCTGGAACTCTCCATGATATCGGCAAGCTTTATGTCCCTCTCGATATTCTCAGCCAGACAAGGAAGCTGAGTGATATTGAGCTGCTATTCATAAAGACTCACCCGGCCGCAGGTTACGACATTCTTAAGAGTATACCGTTCGGGGGCCCTATTGCGGAGATAATACTGCAGCACCATGAAAGGCTCGACGGTTCAGGATATCCCCGCGGCCTGGCGGGAGATGAGATTTTGCTGCAGGCTCGGATTCTATCCGTTGCTGATGTTGTTGAAGCGATGGCCTCCCACCGACCCTACCGGCCTGCTCTGGGTATTGAAAAAGCGTTAGAGGAAATCCAAACCAATGCCGGCCGTCTTTATGATGAATCTGTAGTTAATGCATGTGTACGTGTAATTAAAGATAACAAATTTGAGTTTAATAGCAATTTGTAGTAAGCGGGTGGTATAGACAAAGAGAACCATCCGAGACTGCTGAAAAAGTGCTCTTTTGCGTGTCATTCTGAGCGATAGCGAAGAATCTCGTTAGCTAAAGTGCCAATATTACGGACTCCCAAAAGAGATCCTTCGTCGCCTGCAGCTCCTCAGGATGACATTTATGATACTTTTTCAGTGGTCTTGAACCATCCCCATTTTCCCTTTATGGGGGATAACTACAGGTTGCGCCAGTATTTGCGATCCAGACTGCGATATTGAATGGCTTCCGCCACATGCTGTACACATATTTTATCCGATGCTTCCAGATCGGCAATAGTTCGAGCTACTTTCAGAATGCGGTCATAAGCCCGGGCGCTCATATTAAACTTATTGAAGGCATGCTTAAGCATTTGCTCAGACTCCACATCCAATCGACAGTTAGCCTTGACAGCGGCCGGGGTCATCTGGGAATTGAGAGTGAAGCTGGTATCGGCAAACCGTCGGCTCTGAATCTCCCGGGCTTGCTTCACTCGGGCACGGATGTTTTCTGATGTCTCAACCTTGCTCGGAGCCTTTAATTGCTCGTATTGAACCCGCGGTACCTCCACATGCAAGTCCATTCTATCCAGCAGGGGACCCGAAATCCGGGCCATATATTTATGGATTTGCAGGGGCGTACAGCGGCATTCCAAGTCTGAACCAAAGTTGCCGCAGAGGCAGGGATTCATGCTGGCGATCAAAGAAAAATCGGCCGGGTAAGTATAGGTAGAATGAGCCCGGGCAATGGTTACCAGTTTGTCTTCCAGTGGTTGTCGCAAAGCCTCCAGCACATCGCGGTTGAATTCAGGGAGTTCATCCAAAAACAACACCCCATTCTGGGCCAGACTGATTTCGCCCGGTCGGGGGATGCGTCCTCCGCCGATAATACTGGCTGTTGACGCATTTTTATGTGGGGTTCGGAAGGGCCGCTGGGTTATTAAAGGGTTGCTGCTGCTAAGCAGGTTGGCTACCGAATAAATACGGGTGGTTTCCAGCACTTCCTGGCGGGTCATTTCTGGCAATATGCCTGGCATTCGCCGGGCTAACATGGTTTTGCCGCCGCCCGGGGGACCGATTAATAGCACATTGTGAAGGCCGGCGGCAGCTATCTGCAAAGCTCGTTTGGCATTTTCCTGTCCCTTTACCTCGGCAAAATCTGGTATTTCTAATCTCTCCTGGAACATCTCAGTAGTATCCACATAGGCCACCGGGTATAGAGGTTCTTCACCGTTAACGAAATCACATATATCATTTAGATGTGATATCTGATAAGAGACGACTTCCTTGACCAGAGCGGCCTCGG
>JBAYYO010000018.1:0-15769 GCA_041672985.1 Syntrophomonas sp.
CCACTGAATGCCCTGTCTGTGGTTCAAGTGAATTTAAACAGGACGAAGACGTGCTGGATACCTGGTTTTCCAGTGCCCTGTGGCCTTTCTCTACGCTGGGCTGGCCGGACGATACTCCTGACCTGCAGCACTTTTATCCCACCAGCGTATTGGTAACCGGAAGGGATATAATTTTCTTCTGGGTAGCCCGCATGATCTTTTCGGGGATTGAACATACCGGGCAGGTGCCTTTCCATGAAGTTAACATCCATGGCTTAATACTGGACGGACAGGGCCGCAAAATGAGCAAGTCGCTGGGCAACGGCATCGATCCCTTGGAAGTTATTGATAAATATGGGGCGGATACCCTGCGCTTCTCAATAATTACGGGAGTAACACCCGGCAACGATGTCCGCTTCCAATGGGACAAGGTTGAGAACACCCGCAATTTTGCCAACAAGATATGGAATGCGGCCCGCTTTGTCCTCATGAATCTGGAGGGTTTTACCCCGGTTGAGCTGGGTAAGGACGATCTGACGCTGGCTGATCGCTGGATTTATTCCCGCCTGAATATTAAAACTGCTGAAATAACCGATCTTCTGGAAGGCTATGAACTCGGTGAAGCTGCCCGGAGTATGTATGATTTCATTTGGGATGAATTCTGTGATTGGTATATCGAGCTGGCCAAACCACGGTTATTTCATCCCCGCAACGATCGGGAAAAAGCAGTGGTGCAGACGGTCCTGCACGAGGTGTTGATGGGTATAATGAAGCTGCTGCATCCGTTTATGCCCTTTATCACCGAGGAAATATATCAATATTTACCGGCGCACCAGGAGACTATCATGCGGGAGCCCTGGCCAATAGCGGATCAAAAGCGAATAGATTTGGAGTCTATTGCTCAAATGCAGATTATTATGGGGACCATTCGTGCCATACGCAATATTCGGGCTGAGTTTAACTTAAGCCATGGAGCCGCCCTGCAAGTAATCATGGTATTAAACGATACTAAGCTGATGAAGCTTTTCCGGGACTATGGGGTTTATATAAAGGAACTGGCTAGGGTGGGTGATTTGCAACTGGTGGCACAATTGCCCGAAGTACCTCGCCAGGCAGTTTCTGCCCTGCTCTCATTTGCTGAGCTCTATGTTCCGCTGGAAGGTGTAATTGATGTTGAAAAAGAAGTAGGCAGGCTGGAAAAAGATCTTAAAAATATAGACATTGATATTGCCAAGACGGAGGGCAAGCTTAATAATGAGAAATTCATGGCCAAAGCACCTCCAGAAGTAATTGCCAAGGAAAGAGTCCGCGCAGAAGAGGCTAGATTAAGGAAAGAGGGTATAATACAACGACTACAGATATTAAAGGGCTAATAGAGGCGCGTTTGCAGCAATTGAGCTGGTTGGGGAGCAAACCGGGCCTGGAGCGGATAGAAAGCCTGCTCCAGGAGATGGGGAATCCCCAGCGGGGGCTTAAATATGTCCATATCGCCGGGACTAATGGCAAGGGTTCTACGTCCCTCATAATCGCGGATATTTTAATAAAGGCTGGTTACCGGGTGGGGCGATTTACGTCGCCCCATCTGCATTCCTACCTGGAAAGATTTACGATCGATGGTGTGGAAATAACTGCAGAGATATTTAAGTCTATTTTAGATGGTATAGAAAAGCATATTCAGACGATGCTAAAAAAAGGGGAAGATCATCCCACTGAATTCGAGGTCTTAACTGCGATCGCCTTCCAATATTTTCAGAATGAGGGGGTGGACATTGTTGTCCTGGAAGTCGGAATGGGCGGGAGCTATGACTCGACTAATGTTATAACCCCCTTGGTGGGTGTGATTACCGGGGTGGATTTTGACCACACCGCCTTTCTGGGTACCACTTTGGGGGAGATAGCGGCTAACAAAGCCGGTATTATCAAACCGGGTGTGCCAGTCGTTATCGGGATGATGGATAAGGAAGCTCTGGAAGTAATCAAGAATAAGGCGCAGCTTCGGGGTGCCCAACTGTACCATAGTGATGAGATAAGCATAAGTCCATGGGGGAGGCCGGATTTGGACAACCAGACAGTGAATATAGAAGGCCCGGGATTAAGATTGACCGGGATAAGATTTTCACTGCGGGGTGATTATCAGCTCAGGAACCTGGCGGTTGCCCTGCGGGCTCTTCTGGTAATGCAAGACCAGGGTTATGCCATTACAGAGCAATATATTCGTAATTCCCTGGCCGGGTTGAAAATGCCGGGCAGGTTGGAAGTAGTTAAGCAGTCACCTCTGGTTATAATTGATGCCGCTCATAACTCGCAGGGAGCTGGTGCTTTAGCAAATGCACTGGATATCCTGCTGCCGGGACGGAGCAAGGTGTTGGTCTTAGGATTGCTGGATGATAAGGACCGGGAGGGGATATTGAGTGCTCTGGGACGTAATACACGGATGGCAATAGTGACCCGGCCTCAGGGGACAAGGAGCCAGGCCTGGCAAGAGGTAGAAAAGCAGTGGCGGCAGAAGTTCCCTGATATTGAGGTAACGCCTATACAAAATATAACCGCTGCGGTTGAGGCGGGGTTGGCAACGACAGCGCCAGATGAATACCTTTTAATTACCGGTTCATTTTACGTACTTGACCAGGCCCGGCGAGTTTTCATGGAAAATTAACAGTTTCTTAACATAACTAAGGAATAAGTATTGCTATAATGAATGAGAGTGTTGTATTAATTAAACTAGGGAGGTATTGGCTTGGGTTTTAAGTTTAAGCCCCAAGATGACCGGTTTTATGATTACTTTGAAGAGGCTGCGGCGGCTATTTGCGAAGCTACCCAGATACTAAAGAGATATTTTGCTGATCGGAGTGATAAACTGGCTAATTTGGAGCGCATTAATGAGGTTGAACATCGCGGCGACCGGATTTTTGCCGAAGTTATGGAGCATATCAATCATTCTTTTGTTACACCGTTTGACAGGGAGGATATTCTCGGGTTATCTGATTCCCTCAACCAGGTTTTGGACCATATTCAGGGGACAATGGAAAAGATGGTAATTTATAAGTGTGAACAACCTAGAGAAAAATATATTTCCGCCCTGGTTAATGTACTGCAAGAGGCTTCGGAAGAGATTCAGAAGGCCGTGCTGGACTTGCGCGATGTAAAAGTAAATCACAATAGAATTATTGCATCCTGCGAAAAGATCAGGAGCCACGAACATGAGGGGGACAATTTGTATCGTGCAGGTATAGCTCGATTATTTCAACAAACAGACGACGCAGTATATATGATCAAGTGGAAAGAGATATATGAACATCTCGAAACTACTCTCGATAATTGCGAAGATGTTGCCAATGTATTAAAGGGAATAGCGGTTAAATATGTTTAATACAGCATGGGTTATCTTAATCGTAATATTCGCGCTGCTATTTGATTATATCAATGGATTTCATGATACGGCTAATGCAATTGCTACCTCGGTTTCTACCAAGGCGGTGTCACCACGTAATGCTATATTAATAGCGGCTACTTTTAATTTTTTGGGTGCCTTAAGCGGTACTGCGGTTGCTGCCACGATAGGTCAAAACATTGTAGCACCTCATGATGTAGTCCCCCTGGTAATCATTGCGGCTCTGATAGGCGCTATATTCTGGAATGTATTTACCTGGTATTTCGGTATACCCAGCAGTTCATCCCATGCCCTGATCGGGGGGCTTATCGGTGCGGTTATAGCCCGCAGCGGAAGCGCGGCAGTTCTCTGGGATGGTTTCCTCAGAATAGTTGCCGGTCTAATCACTTCCCCCATTATCGGATTGGTGATTGGCAGTATGGTTATGACCTTGCTCTTTTGGATTTTTAAGAAATCTTCACCAGTGAAGATTAACCTTAAGTTCAGAAGGCTGCAGATATTGTCTGCCTGTATGGCATCTTTTGCACATGGTTCCAATGATGCGCAAAAAACAATGGGAATAATAACCTTAAGCTTGCTCAGTGCAGGGATAATACAGGTGTTCGAGGTACCCCTGTGGGTAAAAATTGCCTGTGCCCTGGCCATGTCGGCAGGTACTGCTTTTGGGGGCTGGAGGATTATAAGAACTATGGGCGGCAAAATATTTCGCATTGAGCCCATCAACGGTTTTGCAGCTGATTTTACTTCCTCAGCTGTCATTTACGGGGCCAGCCTGCTGGGGATTCCGGTCAGCACCACCCACGTTGTATCATCGTCAATTATGGGGGTCGGTGCTGCTAAGAGGCTCAGGGGGGTAAGATGGAATATCGCCCGGCAAATTGTCATCGCCTGGTTCGTTACCATACCTTCGGCAGCGGTAGTTTCTATTCTGGTTTATCGCTTGTTTATGTTGTTTATCTAGCAGTTTAATAAGGAACCATATCAGACTCTAACCGATAAACGGGGAGAGTTTTTTTATTTGGGATGGTTTGAGAAACCTATTTGCAAAATTACCCGTAACATTGGATAATAAGATAGTGATATTTTTATCAAAGGAGTTGGGGAACTTGAAAGTTTATAAGATTCCCGAAGCCACTGTAGTGCGTTTATCAATTTATTCTCGGCAACTTCATTATTTAAGAGAGGCAGGCACAGAGACTGTTTCCTCGGAGGAAATTGCTAACAGCGTTGGAGTAAGTTCGGCTCAGGTGCGTAAAGACCTGGCCTATTTTGGCGAATTTGGGACTCGTGGGGTGGGTTATAGGGTAGATGAATTACTGGGTTATCTGACAAAAATATTGGGATTGGATAAGCAATGGAATATAGCCATCGTAGGCGCTGGGAAATTGGGCTCAGCGCTGGCTCTTTATCAAGGATTTAGAGAAAGAGGGTTCGCTATCCGGGCGGTACTTGATATTGATGAGCAGAAGGTGGGCCAAAAACTTGCTGATGTGGACATAGAACCATTGGATGTACTCGAGGCCAGGGTAAAGGAACATGGTATTAATATAGGAATCATTACTGTACCGGCCCTAAATGCTCAGGCCGTAACTGATCGTTTAACAGCTTCCGGAGTTGCGGCTATTCTTAATTTCTCTCCCCGGGTGCTGAAAGTGCCCGCTGATACTATTCTCAGGAATGTTGATTTATCAGTTAATTTAAAAGTTCTTAGTTTTAACCTATCCTATAATCACTAATTATTGATCAAGGAGGCTCAAGGAGGTTGGCGCCATGATAGCCTCCTGTTTTAGCTGCCTTGTTTTTAGAGGATAGTAATGCTACACTTGAAAAAATGTATACTGGAGGGCATAGGGTGGCAGGAGGCAGGACTCGAACCTATCCGAGCTGGCAATTATTGTTGTTGCTGATAGTTCTGGGAGGAATTATCGGCGGTTGGATCGGAGACGCTATCGTAAAGTTGTGGCCTGGTTTAAGTTTACTGGGGCATGTACAAAGCGTGGGGCTTCCTACTATCACTATGGATCTGCATGTATTTTCCTTAAGTTTTGGCTTTATGCTTAATATAAACTTTTTTAGTATATTAGGTTTCATATTGGCATGGGTATTCTATCAACGCCTGTAATAAGGGTAAGAGGAAGACAGATTGAAGAAGATAATACTGGCATCCGAGTCACCTCGGAGGAAGTTATTGCTACAGCAAATGGGACTTGATTTTGTTAATTCCCCCGCCAATATAGCAGAAGACCTTTCTTTTTCAGCAGCACCGCAAGAACTGGCTCAAGCTATCGCTTTACAGAAGGCACAGCAAGTTGCCTCGGGTCTGAACGAGGGCCTGGTGATTGCCGCGGATACCGTGGTAGCATATGCAGAGAGGGTTATGGGCAAACCAGCCAACAGGGAGGAAGCCTACTCGATGTTAGCCTGCTTGAGTGGTCAGTGTCATCAAGTTATTACTGGTCTTTGCGTCTTGGATGTAAGGGATAATATTCCTGATACCGCTGTTGAGTGTACGGATGTGTATTTCCGCTCTATTTCTCACGCTGAAATCAACAATTATTTGGATTACGGAGAATGGTGTGACAAGGCTGGGGCTTATGGCATTCAAGGCCGGGGGGCTCTGCTTGTGGATCATATTGCAGGCTGTTTTTATAATGTGGTGGGCTTGCCTTTGAACCGGCTGAATCTAATGTTAAGGAAAAAAGGGCTTGATTTGTTGGAGGTTAAGTGAAACGTGCAGTATACAACTCTTATCAAAGATATGCCTATCGATATGCGGCCCCGGGAAAAGTTATTGGCGCTTGGGCCGGATGCATTGAATGAACATGAATTACTGGCTATAATACTGGGTCAGGGAACCAGAGATACTAGTGCCTTGGAACTGGCCAACCAACTATTAAGCACTTATGAGGGGTTAAGACACCTGCAAAAGGCCAGTCTGGAGGAACTTATGCAGGTCAAAGGGGTGGGCACGGCTAAAGCAGCGAGCATAATGGCTGCTTTTGAAATTGGGCGACGGGTGAGTAAAGATGTGGAAAGCAGATTTTTAATCAAATCCCCTGAGGATGTTACTCGAATTGTTAAACAAATACTTATACAAGAAATGCGTGATTATGACCGGGAACATTTTATGGTCTTATACCTGGATAGGAAAGGCGGGCTTATAGTTAAAGAGGATATTTCAATAGGGGGTCTGCATAGTTCCATAGTTCATCCCCGAGAAGTATTTAAAACCGCGGTTAAACGCAGCGCAGCCTCCATGATCCTGGCCCATAATCATCCCAGCGGAGATCCCGCTCCCAGCCGGGAAGATATTGACATAACCCGCCGGCTTATAGAAGCCGGGCATATAATGGGGATCGAGATACTTGATCATGTTATTATCGGGGAAAACACCTACTGCAGTCTAAAGGAAAAAGGCCTATTATAATCTTAAGGAGGATACGAAACGGTGTTTTTTGGCAAAGATTTAGGAATGGATTTAGGCACGGCCAATACCCTGGTTCATATCAAGGGAAGTGGGGTCATTCTGACTGAGCCTTCCGTGGTAGCTATACAGGTACATAGTGGTAAAGTGCTGGCGGTGGGGGAAGAAGCCAAGCAAATGATAGGCAGAACCCCTGGCAATATTGTAGCAATTCGACCCATGAAGGATGGAGTTATAGCTGATTTTGATGTAACCCAGTCCATGATAAAGTACTTTATAAGCAAAGCCATGGGTGGGAATAACACATTTTTCAAGCCCCGGGTGGTCATAAGCATACCGACCGGCTGTACGACGGTAGAGGAACGGGCAGTCAAGGAGGCTGCTCTGGCGGGTGGAGCCAGGGAAGCCTATTTACTGGAAGAACCAATGGCCGCGGCGATAGGGGCAGGGCTGCCTGTTCACGAGCCCACCGGTAATATGATAGTAGATATCGGAGGCGGAACCACTGAGGTAGCGGTTATCTCCCTAGGCGGAATCGTTACTGCTAAGTCGGTGCGCGTAGCCGGAGATAAAATGGATGAGGCCATAATTCAACACTTGAAAAAGACCTATAATCTGCTTATTGGCGAGCGCACTGCCGAGAATATTAAAATCAATATTGGCTCGGCCATTGTGGAAGATCCTGAACAGTATTACGAAGTAAAGGGTCGGGATCTGGTGAGTGGTTTGCCCCAGACCATCCAGATTTCCTCGGTCGAAATTCAACAGGCCCTGAAAGAAACAGTTGACCAGATAGTAGAGGGAATTAAAGTGTGTTTGGAAAAGACTCCTCCTGAACTGGCTTCAGATATTATGGATCGAGGGATCATAATGGCTGGCGGGGGTGCGTTGCTAAGCGGATTGGACAAAATGATCGGCTACGAAACACATATGCCGGTCTATGTTTGTGAAGAACCTCTGCTGGCAGTAGCTCGTGGAACCGGTAAGGTGCTTGAAAACATCGAGAACTTAAAACGTTTGATTCTAAATCCCAAAAGAAACACTTAATTAGGTGAGTATAGTTGTTTAAATTATTTAGAAGCAAAGGCTTTTGGACTATTTTGATAACGGTCTTAATTTTGATATTGGTAATGAAGTTAAGCTCCAGCAACCGCCAGGAGATAACCGGTGTGGAAAAGCTTATCCGGGATAGTTATGCCCCGCTGCAAAGTGGGGTAGACAAGCTGCAGCAAGGTATGTCTCAGGTCGGGATTAAGCTCTTGGGAATCCAGGGAATGGACGAACAATTGCAGGCTGAGAAGATAAAAAACAATCTTCTCAGTCTTGAAAACATGCAGTTAAGGGAGAACAAAGCCGAGGTTGAACGCTTGCGAGGTCTGCTCGGTTATAAAGAAGCTCATGAGGACCAGTACTTGTTGGAGGCAGCCCGGGTTATTGCCCGCAGTCCCAACAACTGGTATAAGACCCTGACCCTTGATAAGGGAGCAGATTTTGGTATTGCGGTTAATATGCCTGTTATCAATCCGGATGGGCTGGTGGGTAAGGTAATCAGCGTCAGTAGTAATTCAGCCCAAGTATTGCTGATAACCGATCGTGAGATGGCAGTTGGAGCAATATTGCAGGAAACCCGTGAGAATAGGGGCATTGTAGAGGGGATAGGTAATAATGGCGAACTCAGGATGATTAACATTCCTTATTATTCGCTGGTTAGAGATGGCGAGCGGGTGGTAAGCTCAGGTTTGTCGGAAATATATCCCCCCGGCATCCAAATAGGATTGATCAAAGATATTCAAAAAGAGGCCAGTGGTCTGGTGCTGTATGCCACCGTCGAGCCTTTTGTGGATTTCGACCAACTGGAGGAAATACTGGTAATCAAATCGTTTACAGGGATGGAAGCCCAAGGCAGCAAAGGGGTGTAGCCAGCATGCGCTATTTTGTCCTCGCATTATTGCCATTTCTAGCCTTATTTCTACAAACAACCTTTTTCAAAGAATTTCCTATCCAGGGTGTAGTGCCAGATGTGGTACTGATCCTGGTCATATTCTATGCTATTTTTAATGGTGCTCATAAGGGAACCATATATGGGGTTATATGCGGGCTATGGGAAGACCTTTATATGGGCCATTTTATTGGCATAAATGCTATAAGTAAGGGTATTACTGCCTTTGTGATAGGCAGGTTGCAGGGCAGTGTTTTTAAGGAGAATATACTGGTGGGCGTAATAGCGGTTATTGGTGGTACTTTATTAAACTCTGCCCTTTTGTTTATTATTTCTTTAATTAGCTTCGAAGTATTTAACGTGGACAGATCTATTTTTGTAAATTTAATCTACCAAGGAATATATAATACCTTAATCGCCATACCTATGTATATTTGGTATTATCGATCTTCCAAGCGGGGAGTACTAAAGGAAGCAGGCAATGGCTAGATGAGACAGAGTAATTTAGATTCAAGATTAAAGATATATGCCGGGATTATATTTGGATTGCTGGCTTTGTTATGCTTGAAGCTGGCTGTCGTACAGCTTTTTTATAATGACGTATATCAACTCAAAGCCAAGGAGAATCGGATTCGATTGGTCTCTATAAAAGCATCCCGGGGGGAGATCTATGATCGAAATGGTGAAACCCTGGCAGCGAATGAATTGGTGTATATTTTGAGCCTGACGAACCCCGGTGAAGAGGAACAGGATCAGTTAGTAGAACGCCTGGTGAACATTTTGCAACCCAGTTACCCGGAGGTGACAATTGCATCAATTAAAGAAAAAATAGCCTTGCAGAAGTTTCGCTTGTTCGAGCCGGTGGTAATCTTGCGCGATATTCCCTGGGAATTGGTGGTTAAACTGGAGGAAGACCGTCAGAATCTCCCCGGAGTGGCTATAGGCATTGAGCCTCTGCGGGTATATCCCCAGGATACTTTGGCCGGGCATGTTTTAGGATATATCCACTCAATCAACCAGGAAGAATTGGCTGCTGCCACTAATCAATATAACATTAACAGTCTGATTGGCAAATCCGGAATAGAGAAGCAGTACGAAGCGGAGCTGCGGGGAACAGACGGCGCACGTCGGTTGGAGGTCGATGCCAATGCCCGACCGATAGGAGAACAAAAAACTCTTGAGCCTATACCCGGCAACAACCTTAAACTCACTCTGGATTACAAGCTGCAGACCGTGATGGAAAATTCTTTGGAAACCAATCTAAGCCGCCTGCAAAAGAAATATCCTAAAGCCCGAGTAGGATCAGCAGTTTTGATGGATGTAAAGACAGGCGAGGTGTTGGCCATGGCCAGCAGTCCTGCTATGCGACCGGATGACTGGAAAGGTAATATAAGCAATCAAATGGCCGCTTATTATTTCCCCCAGGGTTCCGGATACGATCCGATGGAACCGGGAGCGGCACTAAACCGTGCTATTCAGGTTAATTATCCACCCGGTTCAACCTTCAAACCTATCACGGGCATGGCAGCCCTAGACAGCAACGTCATGAACCCATTGAACGACTCCGTCAACTGCCAGGGCAGGTATTGGATTGCTCCCTATATTCCCTGCACGGGAGTCCATGGTAAGCTAAATTATTACAGTGGCATGGCCAAATCATGTAACGTGTATTTTCAGGAGATGGCCCGCCGGGCTGGAAAAGATGCTCTTATTAAAGTAGCCCGGTCTTTTGGCCTGGGCCAAAAGACCGGGATTGACCTGCCTTATGAAACTCAGGGACTGCTTCCCACCCCGGCCTGGAAACAAGAGCTTAATGCGGTGCTTATTGACCGTAAATATGAAGCTTTGCGTAAACAGTTAGATGATAAATACAGTCAGCTTATGTCTGAAGCTAATGGAGACGAATTACAGGCACTGGAGAAAAAGAAGCGGAACGAGCAAGCCCAGTTAGAAGCCCAATACCAAATCGACTATAATTGGGATACAAACTGGCAGGCTTTCGATACGTTCAATATGTCCATAGGGCAGGGTGGCAACCAGTATACCGTGATAGACCTGGTTAACTATGTGGCTACTATTGCCAATGGCGGCGATTTGCTGCGGCCGCATATATTAAAAACGATAATGTCGCCCGACAAAGAGGTTATTCAGGAGATTAAACCGGAACTTATCCACCGGGTATCAGTTTCCGCTGAGACTGTTGCCGAAACCAGGCGGGCCATGACCCAAGTTACCCGGCCGGGAGGAACGGCAGCCTTTCTATTCACTAATTTCCCGGATAATATTCAAGTGGGGGCTAAAACCGGTACAGCTCAGACCAACCGGGTGGGAGACAATGCTATGAGTGAATTCCATGGGGTTTTTATCGCCTTTGCTCCGGCTGAAAATCCGACTGTAGCCTTTGCCGGGGTAATCGAGTATGGACAGCACGGCAGCGAGTCTGCGGGATGGGTGGCCAAAGACGTTTTTGAACAGTATTTTGGGCTCCAGGACCATTACGCTGCCATATTGGCGCAGAGAGACAGGGGGACAGGTTCAGTGTCCCCTCCAGCATTAAAGTGAAGGTATTGCCGGTCATCGTACCCGCTCAGCTGGGCGCTCTGCTGCCTGGAGGGGACACCGAACCTGTCCCCCTGTCTCCTGCGAAAGATGTCAGCGGGTGAATGTCGGAAAATTTGTTAATTTTATCAAGTGCAAACGACTTGAATAGGGGAAATCAGCGTAGATTTCCCCTATTATTTTGTTTTTCTTTAGAGGAAATAAATACTAATAATAGAAGTAATTAGGCAGTGAGAGCTTGATTAGCTTATTTTGCAGTGGAATGGGAGGCCATGCTATGTCTGTAGAGGTATTAGCAGAGGGGTCAGATTATGAACTGGTTATAGATTTGAGTACCTATAACAGCCTGGAGGAAATGAAAATACAACTTGAAAAAAGTCTGACTATTGTGGAAAAGTACGGAGATGAAACTCAGGTTTGCATAGATACCGGTATTAAAAGACTGACCGAAAGGCAGCTGCGTGAATTGGAGCGTCTCGTCAGTGAGCACGGGCTGGAATTAAAAAGCTTAAGGAATATTGAAAAGCCGGGACCGGAAGAATCACCGCGCAGGGCATGGACACATACCAACGGTCAGGAGATGATGGAAGGCGGCGAAACTGTAATGATTTGCCGGCATCTAAGGTCAGGGCAGAAGTTTTTTACCCGGGGAAACGTGGTTATATTAGGAGATATTAATCCAGGCGCGGAGGTCATTGCCGGAGGCAATATTTTAGTGATGGGAGCTTTAAGAGGTTTGGCCCATGCTGGTGCCCTGGGAGACGAACAGTCAGTCATTGCAGCATTTCGGTTAAATCCCACCCAGCTCCGGATTGCCAATCATATCACCCGGGCGCCGGATGGTGAAAGGTCTGAAATCAGAAATCCTGAACTTGCACGGATCAGAGAGGGAAAGGTAGTCATAGAAAGGCTAAAAATATAATGGGGGGCTTGAGGATGAATGGTAAAGTTTTGGTTGTTACTTCCGGCAAGGGTGGGGTAGGTAAAACAACCACCAGCGCCAATCTGGGAACAGCGCTGGCCATGATGGATAAGAAAGTGGTGCTCGTGGATACCGATATTGGATTAAGGAATTTAGATGTGGTAATGGGGCTGGAAAACAGGATAGTCTTCGATATTGTCGATGTAGTTAATGCTAATTGTCGTCTTAAGCAAGCTCTTATAAAGGACAAGCGATTCGAACGCCTCTGCCTTTTGCCGGCTGCTCAAACTAAAGAGAAAAGCGCGGTAACACCACATCAAATGAAAAATCTTACCAATGAACTGCGCGAGGAATTTGATTATATTCTGGTTGACTGTCCGGCTGGAATCGAACAGGGCTTTAAGAATGCCATTGCCGGAGCCGATACGGCCATAGTTGTGGCTACACCAGAGGTGTCATCAGTCCGGGATGCGGACCGAATTGTCGGTCTTCTGGAAGCGGCCGGGTTAACGGACAGTCAGCTCATAATTAATCGAATCCGGGCCAAAATGGTTAAAAGAGGCGACATGATGGATACTGGCGACATAATCGACATTCTATCTATCGATTTGTTGGGGGTGGTTCCCGAGGACGAAACCATAGTTATATCCACCAATCGCGGAGAACCTGCTGTCCTGGGCAATGCTTCCCGGGCGGGTGAAGCTTATCGCCGGATAGCTCGCCGAATAATAGGGGAAGAAGTGCCCGTATACTCACTTGATGAATCATCAAATATTGTGACCCGGTTCAAGAGACTGTTAAAACTAGCCAGGTAGTAAAGGAGGCATGATTTTGTTAGATATTTTTACCAGACTGTTTGGCAGAGAATCCACTGGGAGTAAAGATGTGGCCAGAGAACGTTTGCGGTTGGTACTTATCCACGATCGCAGTGTGGTCTCGCCTGAATTGATAAACGCCTTGAAGGCAGACCTCATTCAGGTAATTCAACAGTATATGGATATTGATGTAGAAAGTTTGCTGGTAAACCTTGAAAACGAGGACGATTCAATGGCATTGATAGCCAATATACCGATTAAGAGTTTGAAAAGGGCAGTCAATATTTAGGGCTTGAAAATATATAAATATCAAATTGGTGATATAACCAGGTTAATAAGGTAATCCCTGTGTTGGGAGCGGGGATTACCTTTATCTTTCTAGACACGCAGGATTAACCCATTCCATTTTTGTTTACTGGACATAACAATTTTCCAACCCTTATAATGAACCCGGGGGGTATTATCTTTGAATGTAAAGAGATTTAAGCTTATAGATAAATACTTTTTAATAATCCTGGCTGTTATCTTAATATTTGGAATGACAATACTATATAGTGCCAGCATGGGCATAAGCAGTGACCCCTATCTATATTTAAAAAAGCAGGCTGTTTTCGTAATAGTGGGAATCTTATTGGCGGGGTTCATTTTCAGGTTTGATTATACCCAACTGCAGAAGTACAGTCCCTATTTGTATGGCTTCTCTCTGTTTGCACTGGTAATTGTATTGGTGTTTGGCACCGAGGTGAGGGGAACCACGGGATGGATTGGAATTGGGGGTCTGCCTCCTTTGCAGCCGGCTGAGTTTATCAAAATCCTGTTAATCGTTACATTTGCAGATTTTCTGGGCCGGCGCAAGGGTGAATTGAATACTTTTGCGCAATTCCTGCCCTGTTTTATATATATGGGGGTGCCCGTCATCCTGATTTTAATGCAGCCTGATTTGGGTACAGCCCTGGTTTATTTAGTTATTACCGTGGCTATGATGTATATGGCCGGAGCCAACCCCCGCCTGTTAACATGGCTGATCGTAGGTTTAGTTTCCTTCATTGCTCTGGCGGTCTTTTTGCATTTCCAATTCCATATGTGGCTGCCCCTGGACGATTATCAGATTAAGCGTTTGGCTGTTTTTGTGGATCCCTATCAGGATGGTCAGGGGGGACGGGGAGCGGGATGGAATACTATTCAGTCCCTGATTGCTATCGGTGCGGGCGGTTTTGGAGGAACCGGTCTATTTAATGGTACACAGGTACAGTTGAACTTTCTCCCCGAGCGCCATACTGACTTTATCTATGCTGTCATTGGCGAAGAGTTAGGATTTGTAGGGGCTTCGTTGCTGATCTTCCTCTACGCTGTATTGCTTTTTAGGGCTCTGGTCATCAGCAGTAAATCGCGAGAATTGAATGGAACGCTTATCGTAGGCGGGATTATTGCAATGTGGTTGTTCCATATCTTTGAAAATATTGGAATGTGTATAGGCTTAATGCCTGTGACCGGTATACCCTTGCCTTTTGTGAGTTATGGCGGCAGCTCAATGTTAACCAATATGATAGGAGTAGGATTGATCTTAAGCGTTAATATTAGAGGAAAGAAGATTGTCTTTTAATAATAACATCCGAAAGGGGTATGGGGATGAGCTTTGAACAAAAGTATGGCGAGTCTGTCAAAGATATGGCTAAGCAAGCAGTACTATTGATACCGAATTTCGTAAAACTCCTTTATCGAATGGCGGGGGATAAAAGAGTATCAGCCTCGGAGAAGGCTATATTGCTGGGCGCCGTTGTATACATCTTTTCCCCGCTGGATCTTTTGCCTGATTTTATACCGGTTTTAGGACAAGTTGATGATATATTACTGGTGGCCCTGGTTTTAAAAAGGTTCATGAACAGTGTGGATAGATCTATTCTTCTGTCGCACTGGGATGGGGAAGATGATTTATTACTTATTATTGATAAAATACTGGAATTTACACGCTACATACTCCCCCCAGGGGTATACAATAAAATTGTTAAGACAGTTAACAGGAATACTATAGACATAGAGTATGAGGTTAAATAGCAAGGACACAAGGGACAAGGGGACAGGTTTAGTGTCCCCACTTTCTTTTAAGCTCGCCATGTGCTTTCCCGGGGCGGACACTAAACCTGTCCTCTTGTCATCCTCTTGTCCTCTGGAATAAATTCTCCCTTAAAACTATATATTTAGAAAAAGACCAGGGTGGTGACTTAATATGCTGCGACGTTTTAAATTAAGATTATTGGGGGTCATTGTAATAGTTACAATGGTCGGTTTAATCATGCAATCAGGGCAGGTCAGCAGAAAGTTGATGGAACCGATACTGGTGTATATTATGCACAATAAATATGATGTAGGAGCTATAGTCTACCGATATGTGAATCTCCCCGGATCAAACGACTTGAGTGATATATTGCCGGCTTCGGGGGGGATGGTCCTTCGTCAGCCCTGCGAATTTTTGGAGATAGAACGCGATTATGGATGGTACTGGGATAAGCAGGAGAAAAAACAGAAATTCAGTTCCGGTATTCATCTAATAGTAAAAGATGAAACAGCGGTTAATCCGATTATAGGTGGTCAGGTCGCAGAGATAACCCAGACACCTGAAGAAGGCACGGTGTTGATCAGGCATGACAGCAACTTCTATTCTCTTTATGGGGGACTTAAGCAAATACTGGTAGAGCAGGGGGATAATGTAGAAGAGGGTGATTCACTGGGTACAACTGGA
>JBAYYO010000019.1:0-15503 GCA_041672985.1 Syntrophomonas sp.
TTGGAGTGGGTGCTCGGGTTGAGATTTGGGCCGGTGACAGTTGGGCACAATATAACCAGACGGCAGAATCTTCATATGAAGTAATAGCTGAAAACCTGGTGGGCTTGGGTATTTAGGAGTGAAAATGTTTTGCATCGACCCGTACTATTGCATGAAACCATAGAAAATTTAGTTACTGACCCCCATGGTATTTACGTTGACTGTACTCTGGGTGGCGGAGGACATCTGCGTTATTTGGCAGAGAAACTGGCACCCGATGCCCGGGTGATTGGAATCGATAAAGACCCGGAAATACTGCGGCAAACCCGATTGAATATCCAGGCTCCCAACGTAACCTTGATGCAATCAGATTTCAGGTATCTGAAGCAGGTATTGCAGGAATTGGACCTTGAGTTGGTTAATGGGATAATGATGGATTTGGGAGTATCATCCTTTCAACTGGATAGGGCGGAGCGAGGATTTAGTTTTCACGAGGATGCATTACTGGATATGCGTATGAACCGTGAGCAGGTTTTTACAGCGCGAGACATTGTGAATAGTTTTGAGGAAGATGAAATCACCGCAATCCTTTTTAAATATGGTGAAGAAACTTACGCCCGCAGTATAAGCAGAGCGATTGTGAACTACCGCCAGCAAAAATCCATCGAAAACACTCTGGAACTGGCTGAAATTATTAAAGGGGCAGTCCCGGCCAGGTATCGCCGGGAAAAACATCCGGCTCGAAAAAGTTTTCAAGCGCTTAGAATAGCAGTAAATGAGGAGTTGGAGGCTTTACAGGAAGTATTGCCCCAGGCAGTCGCAGCTTTAAAAACCGGGGGAAGGCTGTGTGTTATCAGTTTTCATTCCCTGGAAGACCGAATAGTAAAGCAGTTTATACAGGAAAATTCCCGGACGTGTATTTGTCCGCCCAGTTTCCCTATATGTGTCTGTAACCATAAGCCTCAATTAAAGATGATTAAGCGCAAACCAATTATTCCCAGCGCTGAAGAATGTGAAACCAATTCCCGCGCCAGGAGTGCAAAACTCAGAGTAGCAGCTAGAATATAGTTCTAAAGTCTAGGGAGGGGTAATAATATGCTACAAGCGGAGTCTAGTTGTGCAAGAGATTGGGAGCCTGCCAATTTACCTGTCGAACCAAGAACTAGAATCAAAGGCAGGAGAACGGTATATAAAGTAAATCATAAGCGCAAGTTATATATTAAGAGCACTGCTATAGTGTTTGGGTATGCTTTAATCTTAGTTTTTTTATGTATTAAAAGTGCCACGTTGGGTTATCAGATTGATATATTACAGCAGGATGTGCAAAATATAGAAACATCTAATCAAAGAATTGAGTACCAAATAGCGGAAAGGAGCT
The DNA here is from genome assembly GCA_041672985.1 of Syntrophomonas sp. Classification (GTDB taxonomy): domain Bacteria; phylum Bacillota; class Syntrophomonadia; order Syntrophomonadales; family Syntrophomonadaceae; genus PHAA01. The sequence goes on from JBAYYO010000019.1 coordinate 1,358, forward strand.
CCCTGGCCAGAGTAGAACAAGTAGCATCTGCCCAACTGGGGATGTATAAACCAGACGTTACGACATCAATTGCGATGGATGTACAGCCTGAGCCGGTTCAAGTAGTCGCTGCATCAACAGATGCAACTGACGATATGAGTCTAAGTCAAGTAATATTAAATAAAATGTACAACAGCCTATCACGTCTTGCTCTAAATAACAATTAAATGTTAAATGAGGTGCAACATATATGCAAACTACCGGTTTGCTTTTAAGAAAGCGTATAGCAACGCTTTTTTTCTTATTTACCATCGGTTTCTGCCTTTTGGGTGGACGGATATTCTGGGTTCAGTTTGTTAAGGGGGCTGAATTATCAGAAAAGGCCACCCAGAATCGAATGCGTGATGTTCCGGTGGAATCAAAACGGGGAGTAATCTATGATCGCAATAATCATGAATTGGCCATTTCTATTAGTGCTGATTCTGTTTATGCAATTCCTGCCGAGGTTAAGCGTTCCGAAAAGCAAGCCGAGATCGCCCAAAAACTGGCTCAAGTTTTGGGGATGGATGAAGCCAATCTTATGAAAAGGCTTACCGCCAGCAGTTCTTTTGAATGGATTAAAAGGCAGATAACTCCCGAACAGGCACAACAAATTCTTGACATGGAGCTGCCGGGCATAGACTTAACGGAAGAGAGCCGCAGGTTTTATCCTAAAGGAACCCTGGCCAGTCATGTTCTGGGTATATCCGGCACCGATAATACCGGTTTGGAAGGCATCGATTATTTCTATAATGATATAGTCGGGGGTACTAAAGGGCGCATTATTATTGAGCATGATGCGGCCGGGCGGGAAATCCCCGAGGCCACCCATAAATACATTGCGCCTGTGGATGGCGGCAATCTGGTTCTCACCATCGATGAGTCAATTCAATACATTGTGGAGCGAGAACTGGATAAGGTTTTTCAAGAGAGAGATGCCAAGAGCGCCTCTGCTATCGTAATGGATCCCAAAACTGGAGAAATATTGGCTATTGCGTCCCGCCCCACCTTTGATCCCAATAATTACGGCCAGGTTCCGGCCAGTAACCGTAGAAATTTTGCTATTAATGACATGTATGAACCAGGTTCCACTATGAAGATTGTGACTGCTGCCATGGCTTTGGAAGAGAATATAGTCAACCGTGATACCCCATTTTATTGTCCCGGATATATAAAAGTAGGCAAAGAAACGATTGGCTGTCCGAATCGTAAGGCTCACGGCAGCCAGACTTTTGCGGAGATTGTGGAGAATTCATGTAATGTTGGCTTTGTGAAGGTGGGTTTGGACCTGGGTATGGAAAAGTATTTCAAGTATCTTCATGCGTTTGGGTTTGGGAAATTGACGGGAATAGATCTGCCCGGAGAAGCGAAGGGGATATTAGTTCCCGAGGAACGGGCCCAAGTAATAGATCTCGGAACCATGGCCATGGGGCAGGCTAATGCGGTAACCTCTATTCAGCTCACCAACGCAGTGGCAGCGGTTGCCAATGGCGGTAAGCTAATGAAACCTCATTTATTGAAACAAGTATTAGACCGGGATGGCAATGTGATTAAGACTAATGAACCAGAGATTATCAGACAGGTTATTTCGGAAAGCACCTCCCAAGAATTATGCTCGATATTAGAGGGCGAAGTAACTAACGGTACCGGGCGCAACGCATATATTGAGGGATATAAAGTGGGGGGAAAGACCGGGACTGCCCAAAAGAGTGTTCCTGGGGGAGGATACCTGGCTAATGAATATGTGGCCTCTTTTATTGGATTGGCACCCTCAGATGATCCTCGCCTGGTAGTAATGGTGGTGGTTGATGCACCCAAGGGTTATCCTTACTACGGTGGATGGGTGGCAGCCCCTGCCGCTCGGGAGATTCTTAATAATTCCCTGCGGTACCTGGAAGTGCCATTGCGCCAGGCGGACGGGGCTCTCATCGAGGTGCAGGATGAGAAAGTAGTTGTACCTGACGTGGTTAATTTGCCTTTGGCTCAAGCTCAGGCCAATATAAGTGCCCGGGGTTTAACAGTCAAGGTTAATGGCACCGGGAGTATTGTTTGGCAGCAGACTCCCCGCGCGGGGCATAAATTAAGCCGAGGCTCACAGGTTATAATAAACATGTCACCTTTTGATAAGGGCCAGCAGAATGGAGAGATAACGGTTCCGGATTTAGGGGGGAAATCTATGAAGGAAGCGGCCCGGATTCTTTCTGAGTTGGGATTGCACCTGATTCCGGATGGTCACGGCATTTCTTATGAACAGTCGCCCGAAGCCGGTAAGGTAGTAACCAGTGGTTCAACTATAAAGGTTCGCTTCCAGCCTATGGAATAGTAATGTCTGCAAGTAAACAAAAAAGCTCTCAGGAAAGGGGGAATAGATGTGCAACTGAGAACAATGATGCGGGGTCTGGATTATAATCTGATTAGCGGCGCGTTGGATCAAGATATTACGGGCATCAGTTATGATTCCAGAAAAACCAGTCCGGGGGATCTATTTATCTGTATACCAGGATTAAATACGGATGGACATGATTATATTGCCGAGGCGCTCAACCATGGGGCCGCAGCCTTGCTGGTGGAAAGGGATGTATCTGTCCACTCCAATATTCCTGTATTGCAAACTGCGGATTGCAGGATGGCTATGCCTGCCGTGGCTGCCAACTTCTATGGTCAGCCTTCTCATCATATTAAAGTTATCGGAGTGACAGGCACTAATGGTAAAACTACCACAACGCATCTGATTAAAGCGATTCTGGAAGAACAAGGCTGCCGGGTGGGCATAATGGGTACACTCAACGCTCGCATAGGTGACCGGGAAAAAGTTCTGGGCAATACAACCCCCGAATCTGTGGATATTGAAGAGTTTATGGATGTAGTCCGCCAGGAAAAAGGTGACTATGTAGTTATGGAAGTATCATCCCATGCACTGGACATGGGCAGGGTGGATAAAATATGTTTTCATGCGGCTGTTTTTACTAATTTGACTCAGGACCATCTTGATTATCACCAGACTATGGAAAGGTATAAGCAATCCAAATTAAATCTGTTTAAAAAATTGTCGTCTGCAGAAGGACGATTTGCCGTTATTAATGCAGATGATCCGGTGGCCGGGGATTTTATCGGGGCCAGCGGCTCAGACTATATTACTTATGGTATAAATAAAGACGCAGATGTGAAGGCAGTTGATCTGAAATTCAGTCTTAAAGGCAGCCGGTTTACAGTGTTTTACCATAAGGAAAAATTTGATATTAATATGAAAATGATCGGCCGTTTCAGTGTATATAACGCTTTAGCAGCCATTGCCTATGCCTTAAAGGCAGGAGTGGAAGCAGCGGTAATAAAGATAGCCATTGAAAACGTCGCCGGGGTTGCAGGCCGTTTTGAACAGGTCAATTGTGGCCAGGATTTTACCGTTATAGTGGATTACGCTCACACGCCTGATGGATTAGAAAACATTTTAAGAACCGGCCAGGAGATTTTGGACAATCGCCTGATTACCGTTTTTGGGTGTGGGGGCGACCGGGACAAAACCAAACGGCCCCTGATGGGTAAGATTGCTGCTCAATACAGTGACTTTTGTTTCGTCACATCTGATAATCCGCGCAGTGAAGATCCGGAGGCCATTATTGATGATATTATACCCGGCCTGCAGGCCGTTGAAAATTCTCATTATGCGAAAATAATCGATAGACGGGAAGCAATTCACCAGGCGATTTACCTGGCTAAAAAGGGCGATCTGGTTATTATTGCCGGCAAAGGTCATGAGACCTATCAATTGGTTAAGGGTCAGGTGCTGGAGTTCGATGATCGGCAGGTAGCGGCGGAGTTTCTGAAAGGTAGAACTGAGGCATGCAACTAAGCTTGGATTTTATACTTGATAGTACGAACGGAACCCTGCTGAAGGGAAACAGCGTGGGCTGGGCGGAAGGGGTCAGTACTGATTCACGCCGGCTCAAACCAGGCCAGTTATTTTTCGCCCTGGAAGGTGACAACTTCGATGGGCATGATTATATTGACCAGGTTCTAAGGGCGGGGGCAGCAGCCGTAATCATATCCCAAGCGGAGAAAGTACCTGCAGCGCAATATGAGGGCGCTGTGATTCTGGTTAAGGATACTCTGGAAGCTTTGCAGCAACTGGCGGGCAGATACCGGCAGCTATTCAATATTCCCATAGTAGCTGTAACTGGCAGCGTGGGTAAGACCACTACCAAGGATATACTGGCCGACTGCCTGGCACCAGTCTATAGAACTCTAAAGACCCCGGGTAATTATAATAATGAGATTGGATTGCCCTTAACCCTGATGAGTATGGGTAAAGAGCATCAAGCTGCAGTTGTGGAGCTGGCCATGCGTGCCCCGGGTGAAATTGCTCATCTGGCTGACATTGTAAAACCAACCTATGCAATTATTACTAATATTGAGCCGGTGCACCTGGAGACAATGGTGAGCCTGGAGAATATTGCTCGGGCTAAATGTGAGGTGTTGGAATTTGTCGCCCCGGATAAATTTGCGCTTATCAACGGCGATAACGAAATACTCCTGCGGGAGGCCCAAGGGTATCCTAACCCCAAATATACTTTTGGGAATAATAACAATTGTGATATTCAAGTTGTAAGTATTGAGAAGGCGGGATCAGGTATAAATGTGGCTATGAGGTTGTGGGATAAGAAAGATATATTTTATTTACCCCTGCCGGCCCGGAAATTGGCTGCTAACATGGCGGCCGCAGTAGGATGCGCTCGCCTGATGGGCGTAAGCCTGGAGATAATTAAGGAGAGTCTAGGCAATTACCGGCCCAGTGATAATCGGCTGAATATTATTAACCTGCCCGCCGGCGGGGCGGTAATTGATGATACATATAATGCCAACCCGGTATCGATGATGGCGGCCCTGGAAGTCTGCCAGGATATCAGCTCCGGTCGTAAAACGGTGGCAGTTCTGGGGGATATGCTGGAACTGGGAGACTATGAAATCGAAGGACACCTGCAGGTAGGCAAGAGGGTAGCTGAATTGAATGTGGATATGTTGGTAACAATTGGAGAACGAGCCGCATATATTGGGCAAGGTGCTTTGCTGAATGGTATGCCGGCTGACCGGATTAAGCACTACCGGAACCGGGCAGATAGTCTGCCCTGGCTGAAAGACTATGTTAGACAACAGGATGTAGTTCTGTTTAAGGGATCACGGGGGATGCGTCTGGAAAGCCTGGTACAAAGCTGGTTGGCTTGAGCAAATGTTGGAGGTAAATTAAATGCATGAATACATCATTAACGCCTGCCTGGCTGCCGGGGTTGCAATATTAATATCTTTGGCTATGGGCCCATTTATGATTCCATTTCTGACTCGCCTGAAAGTGGGACAGAGTATAAGGGAAGAAGGACCGCGCGGCCACTATGCTAAAGCGGGGACCCCTACCATGGGTGGAGTTATTATTATTACGGCGGTCATGGTGGCCAGCTTCTTGTTTGCAGGCAGCAGTAAAGAGGTGCTCACCGCGGTATTGGTAATGATAGCCTTTGGCGGGATTGGCTTCTGGGATGACTATATAAAAGTTGTCCTAAAGCGGTCCATGGGATTGCGGGCGCGCGAAAAGCTGGTTCTGCAGCTTCTAATTGGCTTGATTTTTGGGTTGCTGTCGGTTTACTATTTAGGCCGGGGAACGGAGATAATTATTCCATTTTCGGGAACCATAATAGATATTGGATATTTATATGTGCCTTTTGTAGTACTGGTACTAATCTCCACCGCTAACGGAGCCAATCTAACCGATGGATTGGATGGCTTGGCGGCCGGGGTTACATTCTTCATTGCATTAGCTATGGGATTAGTATGTATTATGACGTCCCACAGCAATTTGCTGATATTCAGCAGCGCCCTGGGTGGAGCATGCTTGGGGTTTCTGTTTTTCAATCGTTATCCCGCTCGGGTTTTTATGGGTGATACTGGTTCAATGGCCATAGGGGGAGCTGTGGCTGCCATTGCAGTTATTAGTAAAGCGGAGATTGCCCTGATAATTATTGCGGGGGTATACGTTATCGAAACCCTGAGCGTTATTATTCAGGTTATTTCCTTCCAGATGACCAGGAGAAGAGTCTTTTTAATGGCCCCCTTACATCATCATTTCGAATTAAAAGGTTGGCAAGAGACAAAGGTAGTACATCGCTTCTACCTATTGTCATTTTTGTTTGTTATTCTGGGTTTGATAGGATTTAAGAATATCGGATAGGTGGAGAAAAGATGCCTTTTAAAGGAAAACGAATTCTAATTATGGGCTTGGCCAGGAGTGGCATGGCTGCGGTTGTGGCCCTGCATAGAAGGGGCGCACTACTAAGTGCGTATGATGCCAAGGACCGCTCAGAAATTGAGATGGAAATAAAGAACCTGACAGATTTAGGAGTCCCTGTTTTTGCGGGGGTGGATCCGCCGCTGGCCGGGGCAAAATGGGATATGATAGTAGTAAGTCCCGGTGTTCCTCGAGACACAGAGCTGCTCAAAAAGGCTTATGCCCTGGGGATTCCAGTTATTGGGGAACTTGAGCTGGCTTATCAAATGAAATCAGAACCAGTGAAAATGTATGCGATCACGGGGACCAATGGTAAAACTACCAGCACGGCTTTATTCCATTATATTCTGGAAAAAGACGGCAGGCAGACTGCCATGGGAGGGAATATAGGTACAGCCCTATGCGGTCTGGTTGACAAGATGCCATCAGGAGAAATAGTTGTGGAGGTATCCAGTTTTCAGTTGGAAACGGCAGCAACCTTTAAGCCCCATATTGCTGCAGTTTTGAACATTACGCCTGATCATTTGGATAGGCATAAAACCATGGCGGAGTATGTCAAAACTAAAGGCAGGATCTGCAGCCGCCAAAATTGTGATGATTATCTTATTCTCAATTATGAAGATGAAAGAGTGCGCCGCTTTAATGAGGTAACCGCAGCGCAGGTTAGATATTTTTCTGCAGATAGGATTCTTGATGAGGGAATTTATGTAGATAACAATTTCATATGTATTGTGGAAAATGGCAAAAGGATGAAGATAGCACCCCTGGATGATATTCTGCTCCGCGGCAAACATAACCTGGAAAACATCCTCTGCGCAGTGGCTATGGCCTGGATAGCAGGGGTCAGGGAAGAAGTCATACATAAATCACTGACCACCTTTGCCGGGGTAAGGCACCGACTGGAAGAGGTAGCGAAGCACCGAGGGGTTCTCTACATTAATGATTCCAAAGGAACCAACCCGGATTCTACCATAAAAGCGTTGGAATCATTTGATGAGCCTATTGTGCTGATTGCCGGTGGCAGAGCCAAGGGGGGAGATTACTCCACTGTAGCCAGACTGATGGCCAATAAGGTCAAAGACCTGGTTTTACTGGGAGAAGCGAAAGAACTCATTAAAACGGCAGTAATGGATTATGGCTTTCAGAATATACATGAGGTAGAAGATTTAGTCGCCGCTGTTACTATGGCTAACGAATTAGCTGTTGCCGGGGATATTGTTTTACTATCCCCGGCCTGTGCAAGCTGGGATATGTTCCCGAGTTATGAGCATCGGGGCGATTTATTTTGTGAACAGGTAGCTAAAATAATCGAAAGAGATAATAAGCTGGCGTGATTTAAAGGGGGGCTGGGTAGTGAGGCTGAAGAAGGGTCCACCTGACTTTATATTATTTATCACTAGCTTAACGTTATTGGGCATTGGGCTGATTATGGTTTTTAGTTCCAGTGCGGTCACAGCCAATGTTAACTATGGGGATGCCTACTATTTTTTTAAGAAACAGCTGATGTGGGCTATAATTAGTGTTATTGCCCTGGTTATAGTAATGAAACTTAACTTTTTTAAATTAAAGGATTTGGCAATTCCCCTTATGTTAATAGCCGTAGTATGTTTGATACTGGTTGTCACTCCTTTGGGAGTTGATGTGCAAGGCTCCAGCCGCTGGTTTGCCATTGGCCCGATGCGCTTTTCGCCTTCCGAACTGGCCAAAGTAGCCATTGTAATGTTTCTGGCCCGGGCTATGGAAATAAAACTTGCTAAAATATCTTCCTTTACCAAAGGCGTTTTACCCTTTTTAGCAATGCTCGCTATCATCAGTGGATTAATTATGATGCAGCCTGATCTGGGCACTGCCTTTACCATTGCGGGAACAGTATTACTTATGCTCATGATTGCCGGTGCTAAGTGGACTCACATGGGATTAATAACGTTGACCGGAGCAGTGGCGGTGACAGCGGCTATCGTCTTGGAGCCTTATCGCCTGGAGCGAGTTACCGCCTTTATAAACCCCTGGAAGTATGCCAGTGATGAAGGATTCCAGACCATACAATCGCTCTATGCCCTTGGATCGGGGGGGCTGTTTGGTATGGGTCTGGGCAGAAGCCGCCAGAAGTTTTTTTATTTGCCTGAACAGCATACCGATTTTATTTTTGCCATATTGGGTGAGGAGTTGGGTTTCCTTGGTGCCGGCCTGGTGGTAGTCTTGTTTTTGCTTTTTGCCTGGCGAGGGTTTAAAATTGCTATAAATGCCCCCGACAATTTCTCCCGACTTCTGGCCGCTGGACTGACTATAATCATAACATTTCAGGCGGCAATCAATATTGCAGTGGTATCAGGTGCGTTGCCGGTTACGGGGATAACCCTTCCTTTTATCAGTTATGGTGGAACGTCATTGCTTTTCACCATGATAATGGTAGGATTATTATTGAATATTTCGAGATATAGCTCGCAGGAATGAGGGATAGAAAATGAAAATAATACTTACCGGGGGAGGAACAGGCGGACATATTTATCCCGCCCTGGCAATTGCCAGTGAAATAAAAAGACGGATTCCTGCGGTAGAACTTTTATACATAGGTACTTTAAAAGGATTAGAGAGTAAAATAGTACCCCAGAACGGAATTAACTTTAAAACCATAGATATAACCGGTATAGATCGATCCTCCATGCTCAAATCAGGTAAAACCCTTATCAAATTTCCTTTCAGTTTCTTTCAGGCGCGTGATCTTATCAAGGAATTTAAACCGGATATCATAGTGGGAACAGGAGGATATGTGTCCTTCCCTGTCGTCCTGGCCGGGACTTTTATGGATGTGAGGACCGTTATCCACGAACAGAATGCGATCCCAGGATTAGCTAATCGTAATCTCGCTCGCAGGGTGGATTCCGTATTATTGACTTTTGCGGAGGCCGGCCAATATTTAGAGGCAGGAAACATTAAAGTCACCGGTTTACCGGTACGTCCAGAAATATTAGAAGTGAAACGGAGAATAATCCGTCTTGCGACCGATAAAGACAAATTTGCCTTGCTGGCTTTTGGAGGCAGTCTGGGTTCCAACAGTATCAATCAGGCTATGTTAGCCATAATAGAACGATATCGGAATGAAGATATAAATATCACTTGGATTACTGGCCAGGCCGGATATGAAGATATGAAGCATGCACTGCATAAAAAGGTGGATACAAAATCTTTGATTTGCAGTTTAAATATGGTTCCCTATATGTATAATATTGAAGAGGCCCTGGTGGTGGCAGACCTGGCTGTTTGCAGAGCTGGAGCCAGTACTGTATGTGAACTCCAGTTACTGGGATTACCGGGCATATTAGTCCCGTATCCTTATGCAGCTGAAAATCATCAAGAGAAAAATGCCCGGGCTCTGGTCGCAAAAGGAGCGGCCGAAATAGTTATCGATGAATTCCTGGACGGGGATAGTCTCTATAAATTGATTGAGAAATTTAGAAACGATCGTTCCAGGCTGCAGGAAATGGGGAAGAATATGTTAAGAGAGGCCAGACCTAACGCTTTAAGTGATATCGTAGATGAAATTCTGGGCCAACAATAATGAAAACATTTTCGAGTACTTATACAGGACAAGCTTCTATACGTTATGTAACCACTTTTGTTAATTGTGCATACTATAGAGTGTATCCATGGTATCAATATAGAACAAAGGAGATGAGGAAATGACTGCGAAATCAGGGCAATGGGTTCATATGGTAGGAATAGCTGGAGCTGGTATGAGCGGAATCGCCAGAGTGCTCCGTGAACAGGGTGTCCAGGTTAGCGGTTCCGACCTGCAGACAAATGGCATTACCAGCCAACTAGAAAACATAGGAGTGCAGGTCTATTCTGGTCATACCCCCTCCAATTTGAATGAAGGGGTTGATTTAGTAGTCATCTCCTCAGCCATACCGGCAGATAACATCGAAGTGCAAACAGCTTTGGCCCAGAAAATTCCCGTGATTAAGAGGGGGCAGATGCTGGCCCGTATGGTAAACTCCCATCTGGGGTTAGCGGTGGCAGGTGCACATGGTAAAACAACTACTACCTCTATGCTTTATTCCGCCCTGGTAGGCTCCGGTCTTGATCCCACCCTGATCGTGGGAGGGGAGATTCAAGGGACAGAGCTTAATGCCCGGCTGGGCCAAAACGATTATTTTGTGGTTGAAGCCGATGAAAGTGATGCGTCCTTCCTGGATATAAAACCATATGTGGCTATAGTTACCAACATTGAAAATGATCATCTGGATTTCTATGAGTCCATGGAGCGAATCCAGGATGCATTTTGTCAGTTCTTAAATCAGGTGGCACCGACTGGGTTTGCATTGCTCTACGGAGGAGATCAACATGTGCAGAGTATAATTGGATGCCTGTCAACCAGGACTCTTATTTATGGTGAAGACAGCAGCTTCGATTATTATCTTGAGAATTGGAAACCAATTGGAATGGGTTCTGTATTCGATGTATATCACCACAAGAAATATCTGGGACAAATCCAGCTATCGATCCCTGGCAAACACAACGCGTTAAATGCTCTGGCCTCCATAGCTGCCGCTATGGAATTAGGGCAGGATTTCAATAAGGTGAAAGAGGCATTGAAAAGTTTCCCGGGAGCCAAGCGGCGCTTTCAGGTAGTTGCTTCTTTACAGGGAATTACTATTGTAGATGATTACGCGCATCATCCAACTGAAATTAAAGCTACTATAGAGGCCGCTCAGCAATTTCATCAGGGACGACTGATAGTTGTCTTTCAGCCGCATCGCTATTCACGCACCAAATTATTGTTTGAACAGTTTGGCGCATCGTTTCTAAAAGCTGATCAGGTTGTTATCACTGATATTTACTCGGCGGGAGAAAAACCTATTGTGAACGTTACGGGGGAATTAGTCTACCAGGCAGCCATAAATGCCGGGTGCAATGCAGTATATATTAAAACGCTGGATGACGTGGAAGGATTTATCTTTGAGGGCTTGCAGGATGACGACCTGATCATAACCATGGGTGCTGGAGACGTATGGAAATTAGGAGTTAGGTTAGCTAAAAGGATTTCAACATCAATCCCGGTGGCATAATCCTGGCGGAGGTGTTATTTTGGAAAAATTACTGGTGAGGGGCGGAACTGCCTTAAAAGGACAGGTAGAAATCAGCGGTTCCAAGAACGCTATTCTCCCCATTATGGCTGCCAGTTTAATGAGTTCAGGCGAAGTTATCTTAAACGGAGTACCTGAATTGGAGGACATAAGTGTTATGTCTGAAGCATTAACTATACTTGGAGCAAAAGTTAAACGGGAAAAAAATGTGCTGGTTATTGACGGAAGGCTGGTTAATAGTTGTGAACTCCCCGATCATGTCTCACGTCGCATGAGGGCCTCCAATCTGGTGATGGGGCCTCTGTTGGGCCGCTTCAAGCATACTCGGGTGGCCTATCCAGGTGGATGCGCAATAGGTTCGCGGCCTATGGATCTCCATATTAAAGGATTTAGAAGTATGGGCTATGAAATATCTGAAGAGCATGGCTTGATGATAGGTAAGGCGGTATCTGCAAGGGGTAAAGAGATTATGCTGGATGTACCCAGTGTGGGCGCCACGGAGAACATTATGATGGCGGCCGCCATGACCATGGGAACCACTATTATTAGGAATGCCGCCCGGGAGCCCGAAATTGTTGATCTGCAGAATTTCCTGAACCGAATGGGAGCCCGGATTAAAGGTGCCGGTCTGGACACTATACGCATTGAAGGAGTTGAAGTGCTGGGCAGTGTGGAGCACACCGTAATCCCTGACCGCATTGAAGCAGGTACCTTTATGGTCGCGGCTGCAATTAGCCGGGGTGATGTATGGATAGAGAATGTGGTACCCGAACATCTGCAGCCCCTGATTGCCAAACTAAATGAAGTAGGGGTAGAGATCATGCCCTGGTCAGGTGGCATCAGGGTATTGGGCAACCATTGCTACCGACCAACCGATATTAAGACCATGCCTTATCCAGGGTTTCCTACTGATATGCAAGCTCAGATGATGACGCTCCTGGCCAGCATTGAAGGCACCAGCGTAATAGTGGAGACTATTTTTGAAAATCGTTTCATGCATGTGCCCGAACTTCGCCGCATGGGAGCAGATATTAAAGTAGAAGGACGGGTAGCTATTATAAAGGGTAATAGTGACTGGGAAGGTGCATCAGTGGAATCTCCAGACCTAAGAGCTGGAGCCGCCCTTATACTGGCCGCTATATACGCAAAGGGTGAGACCAGGATTGGAAGATTGGAACATGTAGATAGAGGCTACGAAAAAATTCATGAGAAGCTCAGGAAATTAGGCGCGGAAGTGGAAAGAATATCGGTATTATAACCGAGACCCAACTGTGACCAAAGCCTGCCTTTATTTAATAAGCCCGTCTTAACGAACGTACTCAGGTGCGGTTCAATCACGGGCTTTTCTCATATTTTTAACACCCTTCGATTATCAATGGGCAGATTACCGGGTTGGCCGGTAAAAATAACGGTGCAATTAAAAAACGAAATCTATCTTGTTCCCTTCAATAGAATGCAATTGTCTGTTATAATTTGCACTATAAATGTTAGGTTTGGATAGGATGGAAGGGGAATTTGTGAGCCGAAATAAATTTGTTTTCAAATTCAGAATAATACTGCTGATTTTTACCATGCTTGTATCCGCTTACCTGTTTATACACAGTTCTGTTTTCAACTTGACTCAACTTGAAGTGGTTGGTAATGATAAGGTGTCAAAGGAGGAAATTATAGCGCTGTCAGGATTGGCACCCGGGATTAACATTTTCGAGTTTGACGAGGTTAATTGTGCCCAAGCCATTGAAGTTCACCCCATGATCAAGAACGCCGAAATTGAACGTAAATTGACTCAAACGGTCTCAATCAAGATAGATGAGAGGCAGGTTTGGGCCCTGATTCCCTATGATAATCTATTCTTATGTATTGATGATACCGGGGTCTGTTTTGATAAACTAAATTATGGACCTATTGATAAAGATTTAATTATTACTATAGAAACCATGCCAGAACGTGTTAATTTGGGACAGGCGGTCAACACTCAGGCGACTGATATGATCAGGCAGGTTTGGGAGGCAATTCCTCCCGAGGAGCAGCAGACAATATCCCAAATCCATTATCAGAACCAGGATAACACCATAAAAATATATACGATTAAAGGAACGGAAGTTCGGTTTGGCAATTTAGAGAGACTGGATGAAAAGGTCAGAATATTTACTCAGGTCATTCAGATAGAAAACGAGTTAGAGGGTAAGGATGTTCTGGAATATGTTGATATCCGCTATAAAGGCGAACCAGTCCTTAAAATAAAGGATTAGAAGGTGACAAAAATGCGCAGCAGTACCAGTGGAAAAATTTCAATTATGGTCATATGTCTGATCGTCGGAATAATGCTTTCGGTTCAATTCAAGACCTCGGAAAGTTATGGTCCCAACTTGAGTACGACCCGAGTTGAAGAATTGGCGGCCAAGAATATTATTCTTACCCAAGAAAATGATAGTCTGGCCAGCGAAGTGGTTTCTTTGCGGGAGAAATTAACCAATGTGAGCAGTGAGAGCCAGTTAACCGCGGATTTGCAGGGAGAACTCAGAAAGGCCAATATGGCGGCTGGGCTAACCCCGGTTACTGGTCCGGGAATTATTGTGACATTAAATGACAGCCTGCACGTGGTGCAGCCGGGTGAGGATCCCAATGCCTATATAGTACACGACACCGACATTTTAACTATTGTTAACGAGATTAAGGCCTCGGGCGCAGAAGCAATAGCCGTTAATGGCCAGCGTATTACTGCCATGTCGGAAATCCGCTGTGCAGGAACCACCATTCTGGTAAA
>JBAYYO010000020.1:0-15448 GCA_041672985.1 Syntrophomonas sp.
GGTCCTTCAATAAAGCCCTTATTCTTTTTATTACAATTCAGCACCCGGGCAATCTCCCGGGCCACACTGGGTTTCTCTGCTAATACCAATGATTTCATTTAATACCTCCAACAACCCGAGTTAAGGGGACGGTTAACGAGACTGCTGAAAAAGTGCTTTTTTGCGTTATAATTCTGAGCGATAGCGAAGAATCTCGTTAGCTAAAGGCCCAATATTACGGACTTCCAAAAGAGATCCTTCGTCGCCTGCAGCTCCTCAGGATGACATTTATGATACTTTTTCAGTGGTCTCGAACGTCCCCTTGCTTTCATTTTCCCCTACATCACTAGAGCCATTATGGCCTTATGGGCATGCAGCCGGTTTTCGGCTTCATCGAATACCACCGATTGCGGACCGTCTATAACCTCATCGGTGATTTCCTTGCCCCGCTTGGCCGGCAGGCAATGCATGACTATGGCCCCCCGGTTGGCCTCTCTAAGCAGGGCTTGATTCACCTGATAGTGCCTGAACTTCTTTTCCTTGTCTTCGGCGTCATCTTCCTGTCCCATGCTCGCCCATACATCGGTATAAATTATATCCGCTCCCTTTACCGCGTCCCAGGGGCTTTCTACCACTTCCAGCCGGGCACCGGTCTCATGAGCATCCTTTTGCGCCAGTTGCATTATCTTGTCATCGGGTTCAAATCCCCACGGACAGGCACAGGTCACATCCATCCCTACCTTGGCGGCACCAAACAGCAATTCATGGGCCACATTATTGCCATCGCCAATATACGCCATTTTCAAACCCTGTAAGCGCCCTTTATGTTCCTGAATCGTCATCATATCACCGATTACCTGGGTGGGATGCAATAGATCAGTCAAGCCATTTATTACTGGTATGGAAGCCCATTGGGCCAGTTCCAGAACCTCCTCATGGGAAAAGGTTCGAATCATAATTCCATCCAACATTCGGGCCAGGACCAGGGCGGTGTCTTTAATAGTTTCCCCCCGCCCTAATTGAATATCCCTGGGGCTGAGAAATAGGGCATGCCCACCCAGTTGGTACATCCCTACCTCAAATGCTACCCGGGTGCGAGTGGAAGCCTTTTGAAAAATCATCCCGAGAGTTTTGCCGGCTAGAAGCGGATGAGCCAGGCCCTGTTTCTGCTCCTGTTTTAATTCCAGTCCTACCTCGAGAATGTAGGCTACCTCGGCGTCGTTAAAATCATGAATACTAATAAAGTCCCTGCCTTTAAGTTTATCCCCAATCTCCATAATTCATCTGTCCTCCCTAAATAAATCTACTGCCATTCCTGTAAAGCTGTTCGTAAAATTGCCACGGCCTGGTCTACTTCCGCCTGGTTTATGTTTAAGGGGGGTACGAATCTCAATACTTTGGGACCTGCCCCAATAAGCAGCAATCCTTGGTGCATACAGATCTGAACCAGGTCTTTAACTTCCCGGTCAAATTCGATGCCCAGCATTAAACCCATGCCTCTAATTTCTTTTATACGGTTATCCTCTATTTTGTCAAGGTTATCACGCAGATATGTCCCCATTTTAATATTATTTTCCATAAATGCCGGAGCGGTAATAGTATCCACCAGCTGATTCGCAACCGCCGTTGCCAGAGGGTTGCCGCCAAAAGTGGAAGCATGGTCACCGGGAGCAAAGCCGGTGGCAGCCTTGTCCGCAGCCAGCATGGCGCCTATGGGGAATCCTCCCCCCAGGCCTTTGGCCATGGTAACGATATCCGGGTTTACCCCATAGGACTGGTAAGCAAAGAAGGTCCCCGTCCGTCCAATTCCGCATTGTACTTCGTCGAAAATCAGCAGTATCCCTTCCCGGTTGCAAACTCGCCGTATTTCCGCCAGAAACTCCTTCTCGGCAGGGTGCACGCCCCCTTCGCCCTGTACAGGTTCTAACATGATGGCAGCTGTGTTTTTATTTATTAATTTTTGCACCGAACTGATATCATTATAATCTGCATAGACGAAACCCTCCGGCAAGGGAGCAAAGCCTTCCTGATACTTGCGCTGGCCGGTGGCTGTTACCGTGGCCAGCGTACGCCCATGGAAGGATGCGTTAAAAACGATGATCTGATTTCGTTCTGCTTGCCCCAGACGGTAAAAATACTTGCGGGCCAGTTTGATGGCCGCTTCATTGGCCTCGGCCCCGCTGTTGCAAAAGAATGCCTTGCCCAGACCGGATAGTTTAACCAGTTTCTCAGCCAGCTCTACCTGGGGCTTTATCCAGTACAGGTTGGAGATGTGCCACAATTGGGCGGCCTGGATGCGTAGGGCAGCCTGTAACCCCTCCTCACAATGTCCGAGGACACATACGGCAATCCCCCCCAGGAAATCAAGGTATTCCTTGCCGTCAGCATCCCATACATAAGAACCCTTACCCTTCACCAGTGTTATGGGGAAGCGGCCGTAGGTATTCATAACATATTCTTGCCCTTTATTCATTATTTCTTTATTGGTCACAAGTTACTCTCCCTTCTGTCGCTAAATAATAGCTGATACGATACTCACCGGCTTTGCTCCAGGACCATGCTTCGTTGATGGACCTCGGGGGCAGAGCTTTAGGTCAAGTGACAAATTTCGGTTGACTGCTATTCGTTTACCACCATGGTGCCAACCCCTTGGTCAGTAAATATTTCCAGCAGGATTGAGTGGGGCACTCTCCCATCAATGATATGGGTCCTGCCAACTCCGCCTGCCACTGCTTCCACGCAGCACTGTACTTTGGGAATCATACCACCAGCTATTGTACCACTGGCAATATATCCAGGGACCTCGGTAAGTTTGAGTACCGATATCAAACTTTCGGTGTCACGGGGGTTGTTTAAGAGCCCCGGAACATCAGTCAAAAGAACTAATTTATCAGCTTTCATGGCCACGGCAATAGCGGCCGCAACTAAATCAGCATTTATATTATAGCTTTGCTGTTGGCTATCTACGCCAATCGGTGCTATTACTGGTATATAACCGTTTTCAATAACCGTCTCAATAACCTGCGGGTTGATATTCTTTACCTCGCCCACAAATCCCATGGTGCCAGAGGGATCAACTGCCTGTGCTTCGATGAGCCCGCCATCTTTGCCGGAAATTCCAATGGCCTTACCACCGCTGGCATTGATTCCGCTCACGATTTCCTTGTTGACTTTGCCGCCCAGCACCATTTCTACAATTTCCATGGTATCCTGGTCAGTCACCCTTAGTCCGTTGATAAAATGGCTCTCGATATCTAACCTCTTCAGCATGGTGTTTATCTCGGGGCCACCCCCATGCACCACGATAGGATGCATGCCCACATATTTCATCAGGACGATGTCCTGCATAACCTTCTGTTTTAAGCAGCAGTCTTTCATAGCTGCTCCACCGTATTTTATAACTACGCGCTTCCCATAAAATTCTTTGATATAGGGAAGGGCTTCAACCAGTATCTCTGCCTTTTGCATTGCTGATTTAAACATCTATTTATTCCCTCCAACCAACTTAAATACCACGCCTTAGGCGCTAGCTCTCGACTACGCAGACCAGTGTAACCTGTACCTGTGGTTTCAAGACCTCTGCCAGTTCCTTGGATATAGTGCTAAAAAATATATTAATTGTCTGCAGCTGTCTTCCGAGACAGCTCCTTTTTCTTTAATGAATGCTATAAAGACCTATATTGTTTGTCTTCAATAGTCCGTGTCAAACTATCAGATCCAGGCGTGAGCAGCGTCTGATTATTCTTCTTGATTAGGTCCGATAAGCGGCATTGATACGCACATAGTCATAAGTGAGATCGCAGCCCCAGGCAGTTGCCTGCCCATCTCCGGCTTTTAAATCAACCTTTATTACTACGGGATCCTTTTCCAGCTCCTGCCGGGCCAGGTCTTCATTAAAGTCTAGGCCCATGCCATTTTCGGCCATTTTCTGGGCCCCCAGGTAGATGTCCACCCGGGCCGGATCAAATTCTGCTCCCGAATAACCGGCTGCTGCCAGGATACGGCCCCAGTTAGCATCTTTTCCAAAGACGGCCGCCTTGGTGAGATTGGACGAGGTGACAGAACGGGCAATAGTACGGGCGGTGCCATCACTGTCCGCATTGAGAACCTCTACCTCAATCATACGGGTAGCTCCTTCGCCATCTCGAGCTATCATTTTGGCTAGGCTTATAGTAACAAAATCCAGAGCTGCCCCCATAATTTTATATGCTTCGCTCTGCGGTTCTTTAATGCGGGGATTGCCTGCCATACCATTGGCCAGAACCAAAGCCATATCATTGGTGGAGGTATCCCGATCAACACTAATCATATTAAAAGACCGATTTGTGGAATCAAGCAGCATTTTGGATAAACATTCACTGCTGATAGCCGCATCAGTGGTAATAAAACAAAGCATGGTAGCCATATTGGGATGAATCATCCCGGAACCCTTGGCGATAGCCCCTATCCTTACCGGCCGGCCGCTGATTTCAATCTCAACCGCTATTTCCTTGTTGATCAGATCAGTGGTCATGATTGCCAGGGCGGCATTGTGAGCCCCGTCCTTAGAGAGGTTAGCCGCTGCGGCACCAATCCCCTTTTTAATGCGCTCCATAGGCATTGCTGCTCCGATGACACCTGTCGATGCTACCAGGGTATCCTCGGGGTTTGTTTGCAATAGTTTAGAGGTCAGCCGGGCCATGGTAAGAGCATCCTCCCAGCCTTGCTCACCAGTACAGGCATTGGCATTGCCGCTGTTGACTACAATGGCCTGCGCCTGCCCGTTTTCTAAATGGGAGCGATTTATATCCACACATGCGGCCCGAACTTTATTGGTCGTAAATACTCCGGCCGCAGCACAGGGTTGTTCAGAAAATATAACTGCTACATCTTTTTTATCTTCTTTCTTAATCACGGCCTCCACCCCCTGGGCCAGAAAACCCAGCGGGGCAGTAACTGATCCGGTAATGATCTTCATCTCTATTCCTCCCTAAAACAGGGTACTAAGCGGAAGCTTACTCCCTGAGCATTTGTTAATTTTTTCCATCTTTAGGGGTGCACCCCGGCGCCACGCAGGCCGGTAGTCTCTTCTATGCCCAACATCAGGTTCAAGTTCTGAATAGCCTGCCCGGATGCTCCCTTGCATAGGTTATCCAGGGCCGAGACCAGAATGACATTGCCACTCTCTTCGTCAGCATATACCCCTATTTGCACAAAGTTGCTGCCATAGACCCACTTGGTATGGGGGAAAATGCCCTCTGGTAAAACATCTACAAAGTATTCCAGCCGGTATTTATCCTCCAGCACTTCTTTTATATGCCCAGCTTTTATCCCCGGTCGCAAATGGCAGTAGCAGGTGCTTAAGATACCACGATTCATTGGCACCAGGTGGGGGGTAAAGATCATGTTCACTGCCTCTCCTGCCGCCACGCTTAATTCCTGAGCGATTTCTGGGCTGTGCCGATGAGTCCCTACGCCATAAGCCTTGATGCCTTCGTTTACCTCGCAGAAGTGGGAACTGGCCTTTAGGGATTTTCCGGCCCCGGATGCCCCGCTTTTTGAATCTACTATAATGCCCTGCTTCTCAACCACCCCGGCTTCCAGCAGCGGAGCCAGCGGCAGTATAGCTGAAGTAGGGAAACACCCGGGATTGGCAATAATCATCGCTTCTCTTATCTTGTCCCGGTACAGTTCCGGCAATCCGTATACAGCATCAGCCAACATTTCCGGAGCCGCATGTACAGTCTCATAATATTTCTCGTAAACATCCTTGTCTTTAAGTCTAAAATCCGCACCTAAATCCACACACCTGACCCCTGCTCCGGCCAGTTCCTGTACCATTGGGACTGATAAACCATGGGGGAGAGCCAGGAAAACCGCATCACATTTGCTCTTTAAGACCCTTAAGTCAGTAGCTTCACATTTTAGATCCGTAACCGCTCTCAGGTGGGGATAAAGCCCCGCCATATTTCTGCCTATATTCTCGGTGGATGTAACTGCCACCGCCTCCACTTCATCATGGCCCGCAATAAGCCGTAACAGTTCAGCAGCTGTATATCCATCGCCAATTATACCAACTTTATACATGATTGAACCCCCTTAATTTCTACACGTTCATAATTATACATTCGATTGCATAATCTCGCAATACTTATATCTAGAATTATATTTACCGTTTTTAGAAATATTATAGTTAAAAGGTTGACAACATCTTGACCAGCCTGTAAAATATACCATACGGGTATACTATTCAAGAGGTGGGTTATGAATATCAATCAGGCTACGGATTATGGCTTTAGAGCGGTGCTCTATCTGGCCCGTAATTCGGAAAAAAAGTTGGTGGAAGCTCAAACCATTGCTCGCAATGAAGTGGTTCCTATGCGTTTTTTACTTAAGATTATGCCCTCCTTGATCAAGGCTGGTATTGTAAGGTCACAACGAGGTGTAGGGGGTGGCTATGCGCTGGCTCGAGATCCGCAGGACATCACTCTGTTGGATGTCCTGGAAGCCATTGAAGGCCCTATTTGCCTTAATCGTTGTCTGGATGACGGCTACTGCAGCAAGCAAGGCCCCCCGGACTGTAGAATCCACCAATCATTAAACGCTATTCAGAATAATCTATCTCGGGAATTTAGTCGCTACAATTTTGCCGATTTACTGGATTAACCTGTCCATCGGCAGCGGTCGATTAAGATCCATATATGATATGCCCGTGAGTTAAGCCCCGAAAATAGGCCTACTAAATCAAAATTTTTGAAGGAGGTTTTTAACATGTCAACCATGGATAATCTAAAAGAGGCATTTGCCGGTGAATCACAGGCCAACCGCAAGTATTTGGCCTTTGCACAAAAGGCTAATAAGGAAGGCTTTGAGAAAGTGGGTCGTTTGTTCAATGTTGTTGCCGAAGCGGAGACCATCCATGCTTTGAAACATCTGCAGACCATGAAAGCAGTGAACAGCACGGTTGATAATCTTAAGGAAGCAATTGCCGGTGAGCATCATGAGTTTACCGAAATGTATCCCGGTTTTATTGCCGAAGCTGAAAAAGATGGCAATCAACAAGCCAAGATTTCTTTCCATTTTGCCAATGAAGTAGAAAAAGTTCATCACAAGCTTTATGAAAAGGCTTTGCAGGCCGTGGAAAATAAGCAAGACTTGCAGACCGAAGCATTTTTCCTCTGCCCGATATGTGGTCATGTAGAGGAAAACGAAGCCCCCGGCCGTTGCCCCGTGTGCGGAGCTCCGGGCAGCAGTTTCAAACAATTCTAATTAATGATCTCAACACAGGTAACAGGAACTTCTCCCTGTATTATTATGGGTAACCCTTGGAGCGTTTATTTCATATGCTGGAGTGCAGGCACTTATTCAGGCCTGCATGAATAGCTTGCCGGAGTATCCCCGGGGGCTTTCATATAAGAAGCCGGGAGCTTGCCTCCCGGCTTCTGACTGTTAAATGGGCCGCTTCCGCGTTACTGCCCCATCCATTCCGTCAACACAGCTTTGTAACCGTCCCTCGCGCTTTCTCCCGCTTTGCACTATGGCAGCAGCTGGCGATATTTTAAATCAAATTTTTGATTTAAACCCCTCAATCTTGCCGTCACAGGCCCTGGATATAATCCAGTTCACTGCCGCAGGCAGCGCAGTGCCGCTCCTTTATCCCGCTAATTTCAATATGGTATGCGTCTCTGGTGATAAGCTCGTTCCCGCAATGTAAGCAACAGGTGTTATTTTGCTCGCCGGGCAGGTTGCCGGTGTAGACGAAGTCCAGGTATTCCCTGGCAATCTCCCGGGCATGTTTAATACTCTCTTCCGTGGTCGCCGGCAGGTCTAATTTATAGGTCGGATGATATTTGGACAGATGCAAGACTGTCTTACGGTCCAGAGATCCTAACCACCTGGACATTTCTCTCACTTCCGTATCGCTATCGTTCTGTCCGGGTATCAGCAGCGTGGTTATCTCCACATGCGACCTCCCCATTATTCTTTCCACCGTATCTTTAACTGGCTGTAGTTTGCCCTTACAAAGCGAGGGGTAGAAACGCTCGTTGAATGCTTTTACATCAATGTTAAAAGCATCGATATATGGCAAGAGCCTTTCCAGGGGTTCCTTTTCCAGATAACCATTGGTCACCATTACCGTTTTCAAGCCCAACTCCTTCAGGCGGGGAGCAGTTCTCAGTATATACTCATACCAGATAGATGGTTCATTATAGGTAAAGGCTAATCCTATGGAACCTTCGCTGCGACTCTTTATCGTCAATTCTACCAGTCTCTCTGGCTCCATGTAACGGGTGGGAGGTGTACCGTGGGCGATAGAATAGTTCTGGCAAAAGGAACAGGCCAGGTTGCATCCCAAGCTTCCCACAGATAGGATATAATTGCCGGGATAAAAATGAAAGAGGGGTTTCTTCTCGATGGGGTCGATGGCCAGGGAGGATATTTCGCCATAATTGTGCGTCAAAAGAATCCCCGCCTGGTTTGTCCTCACCCGGCACAAGCCCGCTTGTCCTTCTTTTAACTTGCAGTGGTGCGGGCAAAGCACGCAGCGCAACACCCCTTTGTCGAGCTTCTCATAGAACATAGCTTCGATTACCGTCATGACAACCCTCCTTCATTGGATTGGGCCGCTGATTGCGCAGCAGCTCAATCATAAACGACGTTTATATCAGTCCCCGGCGGATGATCCCAATTACCAACCCAGCCGGTTAACAATCAGGTAAACCTCTTCACCTCAAAACGCTGGATGGAGAATTTCTCCCCGGGTGAAATGCCCGCCTTCTGCAGAGCTATCTCCAGCTGCTGTTGCACCGTGTCCACACCTTCCAGATCGGGAAGCAGCAGCCCTCTGCGCCTGCCGGTGCTCACAATAACTCCATAGCGTTGGGGGTCCAGATCTTCCCTGCTGCAGGGTTCCGGTTCAGCTAATATATCGACTGAGTATACCAGGGCGGGCAGCTCAGCCACTTCTACCGCGGGGAATCGGGGGTCTTTTAGTGCAGCTGCCAGTGCATTGTTCCTGATCTCCTGAGCCAGATTCTCATAAGCAGGCAGAAATGTCCCTATACAACCTCTAAGCTGGCCCTGCTTTTTTAGGGATACGAAGACACCGGCTCGCTCCTGCAGCAAAGCCTCCATCTCATTGGGCAGCTCTGCCGCCTGACCGGTTTGCAAATAGTTTTCCAGGGTTAATCGCGCCCACCTTACTGGCAGCGATTCAGATATGCGTCGAGTCTCGGCTAGCTGCGCCTGTTTAGCGGTAAGCGCAGCTAATATACTGGGCCCCGGTTCACCCGGGCTTATGCCCACGGTAAGATATCCCACTCCGAAAGGACCTTCATAACTAAACACTCGCGTCTTAAAATCATAACCATCCAGAGTACCCAGCATTATTACGATAGAAGCGTAACCGCATTCCCCTGCGTTCTTGCGCAATTTATCAGGCAGGTTGAGAATTCCCTCGGCATCACTTTGGGCGAGCAACTCCTTTACCATCAAGTCGAAACGGCTGCCATCGGGGTGGAAATCATAAGGCCCCTCATCCTTAAGTCTATGTGACATGTCGCCGGAAGCAACTATGGCTATCCTTCTGCCCAGACTTCCAGCCGCGTCTTGTATTAATTTTCCCAGGGTATAAAGTTCAATATTGTCCAGGAAGCCTACGCTTATAGCGACTATCGGCTTGTCCCCCAGGCCGGCTTTTTCCAGGTAGTAGAGGGGAACCATGATCCCATGGTCTATGTCGGCGTTTAATTTATGACGGCGGCCGACCTCCCGATCGATTCCTATCAGATTGATACCTTTTTGTTCAGCTCGTATCCCTATTTCCTTTAATAGTTCCAGGTCGTTGCTATGGCTTGTCCCCACATCAGACCGGCCAAAATTAGCCAGGTTACCGCTTAGCTGGGGCTCCATAAGGCCGGTAATACAATCTGAGAATACATTCCCGTGGGGGGTAAGAAATACCACTGTATCCGGTAAGCTAAGGACCAATTCGCGGGCCAGAGACTGCATGCCGGCTATGGTGGCGTCTGCTTCTTGCGCCCGCTCTTTCCCTACTTCAGGTATGATTATGGGGGGATGGGGTGTTAAGACCGCATAAGTAATCACTAGCTGTCCTCCTTTGCTGCTTGAATTATGTTGCCTGTTCATACTCCTATTATTACCCATCAAGAAGTGATTTGGCGATACCCGAAAATATGGCCAGGGCAACTTTCTCCTGATATTCGTCGGAACTGAGCAGTTTTTCCTCCTTGGGGTTGGATAGAAAGCCTACTTCCACAATAACCGCAGCCATTTCGGTTTTGTTGGTCACATAGTAGTTGCCGGTTTTAGCTTTGCGATTAGTATTTCCCAGCATGGTTGTTAATTCATCTTGAATAGTAATGGCAATTTTTTTGGCTTGCTCGCTGTTGCCATTGTAAAATGTCTGGGCTCCTGACCACCTAGGGCTTACATCAGCATTGGTGTGAATACTGATGAAAATATCAGCCTTATTTTCTTCGGCTATGGCCACCCGCGCTGCCAGATCTTTGCGCTTTCTCTCCAGAAGACTGCCGGAAAAGTTCTCCCCCGCTAAATCCACATCTTCATCCCTGATCGTAACCACTAATGCTCCTGATTGGCTTAAAAGGCCTGCCAGCTTACGACTGATGGCCAGAGTAATATCCTTTTCTACATTTTTACCCGGGCCGATTGCACCTGGATCAAAGCCTCCATGCCCTGCATCTACAACAATTATATGGTTGGTCAGCGTATAAGATAGCACTACCTGTTCATGCGGGTTACTCAAATTCACACCCCAGAAGCACAGCAAGGGCAACAATATAATAGCCAGAATGATACTACCCGGCTTCCTTTTGAGAATCAGAACCCTGCTAAACAAATCCATACCTCCCCGGTCGTGATATTTCTTATATATGCCCGGGAAGTAAATAATATATGAATTGCATCTTTCCAATATTTTCTTCCAAATGACATGCATAGCAAAAAATCTCTCAAAAGGAGAGGTTTTGTATCGCAAGCGATACTATTAAAGTTGCTATTGGCATTTTGCCGATAAAAAAACCTCTCCGTACGGAGAGGTTTTTGCTTTTGTAAGTTAACGTTTTGAGTATTGGGGGGCTTTGCGGGCCTTGTGTAGACCATACTTTTTTCTCTCGGTCATGCGTGGGTCGCGAGTAAGAAATCCTGCCTTTTTCAGACTACCGCGTAATTCCGCATTAGCTTTAATTAAAGCCCGGGCAATACCTAACCTTATGGCTCCGGCCTGGCCAGTAACTCCGCCACCGGCTACCCGGCATATAATATCAAATCTCCCGGTCATATCAGTTAATTCCATCGGCTGTAAAACAATCAGTCGGCTGGTTTTATTAGGAAAGAAATTTTCAAAATTTCTTTCGTTTATGGAAATACTTCCACTTCCCGGAACTAATCTTACCCTGGCTGTTGCTTTTTTTCTTCTTCCTGTTCCCCAGTATTGTGCCTTAGACATATTGCTCCTCCTAACCTCTCAATTCCCGGACTTCGGGTTTTTGGGCTTGATGAGGGTGTTCGCTCCCCCTGTATACCTTGAGCTTTTTATACATAGCCTGACCTAAACGGTTGTGGGGAAGCATCCCTTTGACGGCCGTTTCGATTATTTTCTCCGGCTTCTTCTGTAAAAGTGTACCGTAATCAATTTCCTTCAGTCCACCCGGATAACCGGTGTACCAACGGAGCTTTTTCTGGGTAAGCTTATTCCCGGTGAGTCTTATTTTCGACGCATTTATTACGATTACGAAATCTCCAGTATCAACGTGAGGGGTGTAAATAGCCTTATGCTTGCCTCTCAGTATCGAGGCTACTTCGGAACACAATCTTCCCAGAGTCTGGTCAGTCGCATCTATCACGTACCATTTGCGTTCAACCTCTGCTGGCTTCGCCATATATGATTTCACGATTTTCCCTCCTGTATATCATTACCTGGGTACATATACTAACCGCCTCTATCTGCTCTGCTTGTCAACGGGGCAGGAGACAAACAGTAGTTTTAGAGACTACCTTTTAATTCTATCTATGTTTAACTCCTTTTGTCAAGAAAGTCACGGTATTTTCGCAAAAATTTTAATCTATTGCTAGTGTAACAAGGGGACGGCCCGAGACCACTGAAAAAGTATCATAAATGTCATCCTGAGGAGCTGCAGGCGACGAAGGATCTCTTTGGGAAGTCCGTAATATTGGGCCTTTAGCTAACGAGATTCTTCGCTATCACTCAGAATGACACGCAAAAGAGCACTTTTTCAGTGGTCTCGGACGTTCCTTTTGTTACACTAAATGCATCAAACCAAATGTAACAAAATGACCGTCTCTTCGTTACACTAATAGCTTACCGAAAGCAAATATAGTCCCTGGGCAGGAGCTGTGGAACCCGCCTGCACCCTGTCCCGGGAATGGATTATCTGCGCCACTTCCTCTGCTGATATACGTTGGCGGCCTACCTCCAGTAAAGTACCCATTATTATTCTTACCATATTGTATAGGAATCCATCCGCCTCTATATCCAGACGCAGAAAAGGTCCGCTTTCCTTTATTGTACAGTCCATAACTGTACGCTCAAAGGTCCTGGCGCTGGATCCACTGGCACAAAAGGCCTTGAAATTATGCCGTCCTTTTATCAATTCACAGGCCTGGCTCATAGGGGTTGTTTCCAATGGTTCCCTGTTACAATAAGCGTATTGGCGATAAAATACAGCCCCCGTCTTCTGCCTGAAGATGTAATAGGCATACCGTTTGCTAACCGCATGGATTTGAGGATGGAAATTATTATCTACTTTGTTGCTGCTTAAGACCCGTATATCGGCCGGCAAAAAGGTGTTCAGGGCTGGAGTCCATTTAGCCGGGGGTATAGTAGCGGCGGTATTGAAAGCTATTACCTGTCCGCGGGCATGTACGCCGGCATCAGTACGTCCTGCGGAACATATAGTGATTGCTTCACCTGTTAGTTTACATATTTGCTGCTCTATCTCCGCCTGAATGGAATGCGCATTATCCTGCCTTTGAAATCCATGATAATTACTGCCATCATATTCTATTATCATTTTAATCCTGGTCATTCATTCACCTCTGCTAATACGCGGAGAAGATAAGTTGATATGAAAATGACCACCATCAGACCTGCCTGAGCGGTCGGCACTCTGTATGGCGGAGAGGAACATGCAGCGTCCTGTGCACACATCTTATGGGATTTATTCCTGACAAAAGATTAGGAGGATATGTTATCATCCTCCTTGAATCCCTTTTCAAGAGTTCAACCGCTCTTCCCAAGCATCTGTTCTCCGCTACAGTCCGGGTTATTCTTTAATCTACAAGTTCAATTATTGCCATGGGTGCTCCGTCTCCCTTGCGCACCCCGGTCTTGATAATTCGGGTATAACCGCCGGGACGTTCTTTATAGCGCTCCGATATCGTGGAAAACAGTTTGTATACTACTGCATCGCTTAGCAAATAGGAATCTGCCTGGCGGCGGGCATGTAAATCGCCTTTTTTGGCCAGAGTAATCATCTTTTCAGCGATACTGCTGATTTCTTTGGCTCTGGTCTCGGTGGTAGTTATTTTTTCATGCTCTAATAAAGAGGTCACTGAGTTTCTCAGCAATGCTCTCCGATGATCACTCCTGAATCCAAGTCTACGATAACTCAATGGAAACCCTCCTTTCTACTCATCTGATTTCTTAAAGGTTAATTCCAATTCTTTCAGTTTCTTCTCTATTTCTTCCAGCGACTTTTGCCCCAGATTTCTGATCTTACTCATTTCCTCCCGGGTCTTTTCAATTAAATCACCCACTGTGTTGATACTGGCTCGTTTAAGACCATTGGAGGCACGTACCGAAAGTTCCAGTTCCTCTATAGACATCTCCAGAACTTTATCTTTCTTTTCTTCTTCCTTCTCAACCAGTATCTCTACCTCGGAATAGGTATCATCAATCTCTGTAAAGAGTTTCAGGTACTCAATCAGGATCTGGGAGGATAGACTTAGCGCTTCTTCGGGCCGAATGCTGCCATTGGTCCATATCTCCAGAATAAGCTTATCATAGTCGGTCCGTTTCCCCACCCGGGTATCCTCAATTGAATAATTGACTTTGGTAACCGGTGTAAATATTGAATCAATCGGGATCAACCCAACTAGCTCAGTGTTTTTCTGGGGTTGCTGATCTGCGCTTACATAGCCCCGGCCTCTTTCCACAGTCATTTCGATCTCAAGTGTGCCATCTTCATCCAGACGGGCAATAAGCAGTTCGGGGTTCAATACTTCTACTTCGGCATCTGGCTCTATATCACCCGCGCACACGTTTTTGGGACCTTTTTGTTCTATGCGAATCAGTTTGCTTTCATTGCTATCATAGCGTAATACCATCTGCTTTAGGTTTAGTATCATCTCGGTGGTATCTTCCAATACTCCGGGAATGGTCGAGAATTCGTGTAACACCCCATCAATTTTAATAGAGGTAACAGCTGCTCCCGGCAAAGAAGATAGCAGAACCCGGCGCAGGGAATTTCCCAGGGTGGTTCCATAGCCTCTTTCCAATGGTTCAATCACGAATTTCCCATAGTTTTTCCCGGCATCCTTGTCAACACACTCTATCCGCGGTTTTTCCATCTCTAGCATTAATTTATCCCCTCCTTCTTTCTTAGAGGTTTATTTAACATAGATATATTATCTAGAGTACAGCTCGACAATCAGTTGTTCATTAACTGCTGTATCTACTATTTCTCTGGTCGGGAAGGCCAATACCCTGCCCGTTAGATTATCTATATCAACTTCCAACCACTCTGGGGGGGTTTTGTAAGCTCCGGATGCTTTTAACTCCTGGAACTTGGGCGATTCAACAGTAGCCGGCTTGACCTGTATGGTATCGCCGACTGATACTAACATTGAAGCAATATTGGCTTTTTTCCCGTTTATGGTGAAATGATCATGGTTAACTAATTGGCGGGCTTCCTTGCGTGAGGAGGCCAGACCTAATCTGAAAACTACATTGTCCAGGCGTCTTTCCAGCAGAATTAACAGGTTCTCCCCAGCTATTCCTTTTTGTCGCTCGGCCTTTTTGAAATAGTTGTGGAACTGTTTCTCTAAAATGCCATAGATTCTCTTGGTCTTCTGCTTTTCCCTTAGTTGGAGCCCATATTCACTGGTTTTTTGTCTGCGCTTTTGGCCATGCTGACCGGGCACAAAAGGTCTCTTTTGTATCGCACATTTTTCGGAATAGCACCTATCCCCTTTGAGGAATAACTTCTCCCCTTCGCGGCGGCACTGGCGACAGACTGAGTCAGTATATCTTGCCACTAAACCACTACCTCCTTAAACTCTTCTTCTTTTAGGCGGCCTGCATCCATTATGGGGAATAGGGGTAACGTCTTTTATAACGCTTACTTCCAAACCCGCTGCTTGTAAAGACCTTATGGCTGCTTCGCGTCCAGCTCCTGGACCCTTTACAAAGCATTCCACTTCTCGC
>JBAYYO010000021.1:0-15042 GCA_041672985.1 Syntrophomonas sp.
GAGCTTCTATTCGCTTATAAGGGGTTAAGGCATGAATATACAAGATATCATTTTAAAAAAACGCAATGGTGAGGAAATGAATACAGCGGAAATAAGTTTTCTGGTCAAGGGAATAAGCGACGGAAGCATACCGGATTATCAGATTGCAGCCTGGGCGATGGCGGTTTACTTCCAGGGCATGACCGGGCAGGAAACCAATGCTCTAACACTGGCTATGGCTTATTCAGGTGAAGTTATGGATTTGGCAGGGATTGCAGGCAAAAAAGTTGACAAACATAGTACGGGCGGCGTGGGGGACAAGACTACCCTGGTGGTTATACCTCTGGCCGCAGCAGCAGGTGTACCAGTAGCCAAGATGTCCGGCCGGGGTCTGGGGCATACCGGGGGGACTATTGATAAATTTGAGTCGATACCGGGTTTTCAGGTCGAGAGGACCTACCACCAGTTTGTGGAACAGGTCAATGCGATAAAAGCCGCAGTTGTATCTCAAACCGGGAATCTGGTTCCGGCTGATAAAAGACTTTATGCAATTCGGGATGTAACTGCAACCGTAGATAGCATCCCTCTAATTGCCTCCAGTATCATGAGTAAAAAAATTGCGTCTGGAGCAGAGGGGATAGTTCTGGATGTGAAAGTAGGCAGTGGAGCATTTATGAGAAATGAGGAGCAAGCTCTGCAATTGGCACGAACCATGGTGGAAATAGGCCATGGAGCAGGCCGGGAGGTAGTGGCACTGCTTACTGATATGAGCCAGCCTCTGGGTGAAACTGTGGGCAATGCCCTGGAAGTAAAAGAGGCCATTGACCTCCTCCGAGGGCATGGTCCAGCTGATCTGGAAGAATTGTGTGTTACTTTAACCGCTCATCTATTGCTGGTGGCAGGAAAATTTTCTTCTTATGAGCAAGCTATGCAACAAGTCTGCCATACCTTATCATCGGGTGCGGGTTTTGAAAAGTTTTGTGAATTAGTGAGTGCTCAGGGAGGGAGGCTTGATTACGAAGAACCTTTTTATGGACTTCCGCAAGCAGCCCTGCAAACCGAGGTTATATCGAAGGGGGATGGTTACGTAGCGGCCATAGATGCGCTGGAGGTTGGCAGAACAGCTATGCTGCTGGGTGCAGGGCGCGAAAGAATGGGGGATATGATTGATCCTGCTGTGGGCGTTAAGGTACTCAAGAAAAAAGGCGATTATGTACAAAAAGGTGACGTTTTAGCGACTTTACATGCTAATGACCAAGAGCGGATGCAAAATGCTTATAAACGGCTCCTGGCCAGTTATCGTCTGGCAGAAGAACTACCGACTGGCACACCACTGATCATCGCGACTGTCAAGTAAAACAGATAATCGGCAAATTCACTGCTTAATAATGGATAAAAGGCAGCCAATGACATAATAACAGCTGTACCTCAATATAATTTATAAATAGTTAGGATAAAGGGAGGTACATGCGGGATGAGAGTTAGACCTAAAGCGGTTGGGTTGGTTCTGATTTTATTAATGTTTTCCTGGGTTGGGATGGCGGCAGCTCAAACTAAAATGGAGAACGTCAAGGCCGAGTCTTATGTATTGATGGATGGTGATTCAGGGAATATTTTAGCTGGTTATAATGAAAATAAGCGCTTAGCTCCAGCCAGTATGACCAAATTAATGACCCTGATATTGGGCGTGGAAGCACTTGAACAGGGCAAGGCTGATCTGCAAGACAAAGTTGTTACCAGTGAGAATGCCTGGAAGATGGGAGGATCTCAGATCTATCTGGAACCAGGCGAGATCATGAGTTATGAAGAGATGATGATTGCTATTGCGGCAGGTTCAGCCAACGATGCCTGTGTAGCAATTGCTGAGCATTTAGAAGGAACCCACCAGAATTTTGTGGATAAAATGAATGATAAAGTTAAGGATCTAGGATTGGAAAACACTCATT
Source organism: Syntrophomonas sp. (assembly GCA_041672985.1). Lineage (GTDB taxonomy): Bacteria > Bacillota > Syntrophomonadia > Syntrophomonadales > Syntrophomonadaceae > PHAA01. The sequence continues at coordinate 1,926 of JBAYYO010000021.1, forward strand.
TCGTTAATTCTTACGGCCTACCGGCCGAGGGACATTTCACCAGTGCCTTTGATATGGCAGTTATAGCACGCTATGCTCTGGCTCACCCCCGGGTACAGGAATATACTTCTATAAAAGAATACGATCTTAGGCAGGGTAAATTCAAACTGTATAACACCAACAAATTGCTCTGGTGGTATCAGGGAACGGATGGGTTCAAAACTGGTTGGACTAACGAAGCTAAATACTGCTTAACATCTACGGTTAAGAGGGATGGTCTGCGGCTAATTTGTGTAGTAATGGCATCGCCTGAGGTCCGGGGGCATTTTCGGGATTCGATGGAACTATACAATTATGGTTTTGCTAAATACGCTTATAAGTCCTTTTTTACCCGGGATAGTGTATGCGGGGTAGTAAAAGTAGGCAAAGGAGGAGAAGAAACTGTAGAAGCTGTTGTTGCCGAGGATGCAGGGTCAATATATCTAAAAGGGGAAAAGGATAACCTGAGCCAAAGTAAAGAGCTTATATCATATATCAATGCCCCCGTGAAGAAAGGGCAGAAGTTAGGGGAGATACAAATATTAAAAGAAGGTAACCTGCAGAAGAAAATCGACATTGTTTCGGCACAAGATGTTGCCCGAGGGGGTTTTATTAAAGAGATAATGAAAGTGTTTGCCGAAACCTTTCTTTTATAAATGGAATTTAGTGGAAGGAATTGTCCCCTGCTTGTAGAAGTCTACTTTAGGATTCTGAAAAATAATCCATTATAAGAATCTATAAGGTTTTAAGACATACAGGGAGGGGACTTATGCGTGGAAGTGGAGTTAAAGCAGATTCGAAATACACTGTTTGTCAGGGTTCAGGGAGAAATGGACATGGTTGTAGCTGAAAAGCTGCGCCAAGAAATAGATCGGAAATTAGAAACTAAGAAAATATGCAACTTGGTGATAAACTTAGAAAAGGTCACCTTTATTGACAGCTCCGGTCTGGGCGTAATAATCGGCAGATATAAAAAAATAGCGGGGTGGGGCGGAAAAATGTTCATTGTAGGTGCCTGTCCAGCAGTTCACAAGATATTGATGTTTTCCGGTATCAACAGACTGGTTTCCATGTATAATAACGAGCAAGATATTATTAATATATAAAAGGAGGTGAAGGCCAGCTTTAAGCTGGACAGGCCATGAACATGAAGAATTATGTGCGTTTTGAATTTCAAAGTTTGCCTGAAAATGTATCCTTCGCGAGGGCTTGTGTGGGGGCCTTTGCTGCCCAAATAGATTGTACTCTGGAGGAAATTGAGGAAATAAAATTGGTGGTATCAGAAGCGGTATCCAACTGTATTATACATGGATATGAAAATCGACCTCATGAGAAAGTGGTAGTTGTGGCTGCCATAATAAATGACCAAACTATGGAAATTATGGTCGAGGATTTCGGGAAAGGTATTGCCGATATTAAACAAGCCATGGAGCCCAGCTTTTCCAGTGATACCGCTCGCATGGGGCTTGGTTTTTCATTAATGAAATCATTTATGGATGAAATTGAGGTTATCAGCCAACCCGGGCAAGGTACCAGTGTCAAGCTCAAACGGTGTTTCCAGGCCAATACCAAAGAAGCCCTGGCTTAAGGGGGTATATACCTATGCCCCCCGATAAATACCAGGAAAATGACAATCTTCTCCGCAAGGCCCAGAGCGGTGATAATGATGCCAGAGCCAGGGTTTACGAGACCAATTTAGGACTCGTTTATATGGTTCTGGAACGATTCAAAAATAACAACTATGACCATGAGGATCTGTTTCAGGTTGGTTCCATAGGCCTTATTAAAGCCATAGATAAGTTTGATTTCTCCTTCCGGGTTCGTTTCTCCACCTATGCGGTTCCGATGATAATAGGGGAACTTAAAAAGTTTTTGCGGGATGACGGCATTGTAAAAGTACAAAGGGGATTGAAAGAAAACTATAGCAAAATACGCTGGGCCCAGGAAAAACTGCGAGCAAGCCTGGGCAAGGAACCCAGCGTTGCGGAAATAGCCTGTTTATTGGGAATTGATAAAGAAGAAATTGTTATGGCCATGGAAGCCTGCCAGTCTCCCGCATACATATATGACACTTATCTCGGCGAAGAAAAAGAGCAAATTTCCCTTATTGATAGGCTTGCCAATGATGAAGGCAATATTATGATGTTGGAAAAGCTGGCTTTACGGGAGGCTTTGAGTAAGTTGGACAGCCGAGAACGAGAAATAATTCTGCGGCGTTTTTTTCGCGATGAGACTCAATCCTCAATAGCCGAAGACATCGGAGTGTCCCAGGTGCAGGTTTCGCGCATCGAAAAAGGAGCGTTGATTAAACTGAAAGAGGTGCTGGAATAATAGAGCTTGGCAGAACAATGAGAAGAAATGAAGGAACGCGTTGATTAGACCCAAAAGGTGCTTGCATAAAAGAACCTTTCAATAGCAATAATAAGTTTAAATGCAATTGAAAGGAGAAAATAACATGCAGATTAGAGTTGCTGAATTTGTAGGGGAATCCCATAAGGATTGGCAGGATGCGGTTAATATGGCTGTCGCTGACGCGTCCAAGACTTATAGCAACATTTCGGGGGTCGAAGTATATAATTGGACTGCCAGTGTCAAGGGAAATAGGATTGTGGATTACAAAGCTAACATTAAGATAGCCTATACCGAATAACTTCATATTTCTGGATTAAAAACAAAAAACCAACAGATCCGCTGATCTGTTGGTTTTTTGTTGACTTTCATGTATAAAACTGTTTTAGAGAGCTCAGAATAAGACATGGAGGGGATTAAAGGATGAATATGAACAATGATGAAATGCTTAAGACCGCACAGCAAGAAGAGTATCATCATTTAGTCAATCAGATGAAACCCAAGCCACCTGTTATTAGTAACTGTCTATGGGCTTTTGTGGTAGGTGGTTTGATATGTGTCATAGGCCAGCTTATTCTTAATTATCTGCTGGTAGCGGGTTTTAATAAACAGGACGCTGGTTCTCTGGATGCTATCATAATGATATTTCTGGGGGCTTTATTTACAGGTCTGGGGTTATATGATGATTTAGGGCAAAAAGCTGGCGCTGGTTCAATTGTACCTATAACTGGTTTTGCCAATGCTATCGTCGCACCGGCTATGGAGTTTAAAAGAGAAGGTTACATATTTGGGGTCGGCGCCAAAATATTCAGTATTTCCGGGCCTACTTTGGTGTTTGGGTTTGTGGCATCAGTATTAATAGGTTTAGTGAAGCTCTGGGTTATAAATTGGTAGGGGTGGATGTGGATAAAATGGCAGCGATTAAGAAAAGAGGGCAACAAACACTAATGTTTAGTGATCCCCCCTATATTACTTCCTGGGCTTCCATGGCGGGACCCAAAGAAGGTGAGGGACCCTGGGCAGCTGAATTTGATCAGATCCTGCCGGATTACTTGATTGGTGAAGCTAGCTGGGAAAAGGCTGAAAGCAAAATGCTTAGAGAAACGGTTAAACTGGCCCTGAGCAAACAGGGATTGAAGCCTGAGGACGCTGAACTGTTGGTAGCGGGTGATCTGCTCAATCAAATTATTTCCTCCACTTATGCGGCCCGGGAAATAAGGGTTCCCTTCCTGGGATTATATGGAGCTTGCTCCACTATGGCCGAATCTTTATTAGTGGGAGCCATGATGGTTGACGGAGGATTCTATGAACGAGTGGTGGCCGCCACCTCCAGTCATCACTATACAGCGGAGAGGCAATTCCGTTCCCCCACCGAACAAGGAGTGCAGAAAGTTCCCAGCTCACAATGGACAGCCACCGCTTCCGGGGCCCTGGTCGTACAGAAAGCTGGAGCAGGTCCACGGGTGAGCTGTGTAACGGTAGGCAGGGTAGTAGATATGGGGCAGACCGATGTAGCTAATATGGGTGCAGCAATGGCACCCGCCGCAGCTGATACCATAAAAATGCATTTTCAAGATACGGAGCGTCTGCCCGACTATTATGATTTAATCGTAACCGGTGACCTGGGTGCAGTGGGAATGGCGCTCGCCAGCGAACTTTTTGTTAGAGAGGGACTGGTTCCCAGCCCTAATTACACCGATTGTGGGGTGCTGCTTTATGACGGTCTGCAGGGAGTCGACTCGGGGGGAAGTGGCTGCGGCTGTTCTGGATGTATGCTGGCGGGACCTTTACTGCGTAAAATAAAAAACGGGGAAATCAATCGTTTATTATTTGTGGCCACGGGAGCCTTAATGAGCCCCACCAGTACTTTTCAGGGGGAGAGCATTCCGGGGATAGCCCATGCAGCAGCTATAGAAAACATTTGACGCAACTAGCGCTGCAGCTAAAACAAAAATAATTTCTGGGTAGGGTATAGCGTGCTAACTAAAGGGGGAGAAATTTAATGTCGCTCCTAATGGCCTTTCTAATCGGTGGATGTCTTTGTGTAATTGGACAACTGGTTATGGATTTAACCAAACCGGATATAAGCCCGGGTCATATTCTGGTGGGCTATATAACCATGGGCGCCTTCATGAGCGCCGTCGGTTTATACCAGCCCCTGGTGGACATCGGAGGTGCAGGGGCCACCATACCCCTGAGCGGATTTGGGCATACTTTAGCGCAGGGTGCTATAACCGGTGTACAAGAAAAAGGTATACTGGGTGCTTTTACCGGTGGCGTTGCGGCGACGGCAGGAGGTATTACCGCTGCCATCGTCTTTGGATATCTGGCCGCAGTACTTTTCAATCCTAAAGATTAGTATTTTATAACTTGAAATTACTTTTCTTATTGATTCTAGGGGGCTGTTGAACATAATGAAAGTGGGAATACCGCGCGGACTTTTTTACTACTATTATTATCCACTGTGGAAGACCTTTTTTCAGGAGTTGGGTGCGGAAGTAGTTACTTCGGCCTGGACGAACCGCCAAACGGTAGAAAAGGGTGTAGAAGCGGCGGTGGATGAAGCTTGCTTTCCTATCAAGGTTTATTTCGGGCACGTTAGGGAACTATGTTGTGAACCGTTGGATTATATTTTTATTCCGCGCTTGGTCAGCGTTGAGCCACGTTCTTATATTTGTCCCAAATTCATGGGTTTGCCGGACATGATAAGGGCTACTCTCCCAAAACTGCCAGAGATTATTGATATTACGGTTGATATCAGTAAAACTGATCGTCTCTTAAAAAAAGATATCATCAGGGTGGGGAAAATATTTACTCCCAATAAACAGCTTATTAAACAGGCCTATCAGCATGGTCTATACCAGTTGTATAAATGCCGCCAGCTTTGTCAGGATGATTATAATATGGCTGAAGCTGTACAGATGTGGGAAGGTGAACAAATCACACTGCCCGCCACCTATAATTTGAATATGGGGGTTTTAGGGCATGGTTACTCATTATATGACCAGATGATTAGTATGAACCTAATCAACCGTCTCCGTCAAATGGGGTGTCGGGTCAAGGTAGTTGAGAATCTGGACCAGGATTCAATTGAAACCAAAGCCGCAGAGATACCAAAACGAGTTTTCTGGACGCTGGGACGCAAATCAGTTGGAAGTGCGCTTTTCCTGGAATCCCAGCCGGAAATAGACGGCATAATATATCTGGCCTGTTTTGGCTGCGGACCAGATTCGATGGTGGGAGAAATCATAAGCCGTAAGTTAAAAACGAAACCATTCATGATGATAACCATAGATGAACATACCGGAGAAGCTGGAATGGTAACCAGACTGGAGGCATTTTGCGATATGCTCCAGAGAAGGAAGGCGGCTGTGAGTGAAAATTACATTTCCGCATATGGGTGATATGCATATTGCCGTAAAAGCGATGCTGGCAGGGCTTAAACTGGATGTTATACCCCCCCCGCCCATCACCAAACGCACCTTCGAATTGGGGATAAAAAATTCACCTGAATTTGCCTGCATGCCTTTGAAGATTAATCTGGGCAACTTCATCGAGGCAATGGAAAAGGGAGCGGATACCATTGTTATGGCCGGCGGATGGGGTCCATGTCGTTTTGGCTATTATGCCCAGGTAGAGAGGGATATTTTAGAGGGTTTGGGGTACAAATTTAAAATGATTGTGCTCGAAGCCCCTGACTCCAGGCTTTATGATCTCACTCAACAGCTTAAAGCGCTGGGGGAAAATGTATCCTTATGGGAAGCGGTTAAGGCCATTAAATACGGGTGGAACAAATTGAACGCGGTGGAATCGGTAGAGAGACAGTTCGATTATCACCTGCCCCGGGCATGGGATAAAGACCGGGTTGAGAAGATTTACGATAAGGCTGTGGTTAATATCGATCAAGCAGGCAGCAAGGAGGAAGCCCAGGCAGCTGCCCATAAAGCCATTCGGGAAATGAGTCTTCTGGATTTAAAGCCTGGCCAGCCCTTAAAGATAGGCCTGGTTGGAGAAATATATACCTTGTTGGAACCAGCCGCCAACTATGAAATCTGTCGTCTGATAGGGCGAATGGATGCAGAGGTAAGCAGGTCTACTTATCTTACGGAGTGGATTAATGATCACCTCCTGGGGGGAATGGTGAAAAAGTCAGTCCGGAAAGAATTGGTCAATTATGCCCAACCTTATTTGAAATATTCGGTGGGGGGACATGGTTTGGAAACAGTAGGCCATGCAGTTCACTTTGCCAAGATGCAATATGATGGAATCATTCAGATCGGTCCATTAACCTGTATGCCGGAAATTGTAGCCCAGTCGATTTTGCCATCAATAAGTGCCCGGGAAGCTATTCCTGTAATGACATTATGGTTTGATGAGTTGTCCGGAACGGCCGGGCTCTCTACGAGACTGGAGGCATTCATTGACATGGTGCACAGGCAGAAAATAGGGACTAATAAGCATAGCAAGGAGGCGTAAAAGTGGACTGTTATATGGGGGTAGACATTGGCTCAGTAAGCAGTAATCTGGTTCTGGTTGACAGCCATTATAATTTGATTCGCAAGGTTTACCTGCGCACCCAGGGCAACCCTGTGAAAGCCGTGCGGGAGGGTTTTAGCGCCCTGATGGAAGGCAGCCTCAAGCAGAATGTAATAAAAGGGGTGGGAACGACCGGGAGTGGCAGGTATCTGTCATCGGTATTGACCGGAGCGGATGTCACCAAAAATGAAATTACTGCTCATGCAGTAGCTGCTGCTCATTTTTACCCAGATGTTAAAACTATTATTGAAATAGGTGGTCAAGACTCCAAAATTATTATTCTCGACCACGGAATAGTCAACGATTTTGCCATGAATACAGTTTGTGCCGCGGGTACCGGCTCATTTCTAGATCAGCAAGCGTCACGACTCAACATGAACATCCGGGATTTTGGACAGATGGCTTCCTTATCGACCCAAGCGGTAAGAATTGCCGGTCGTTGCGGGGTATTTGCTGAATCAGACATGATTCACAAACAGCAAATGGGTTATCCAATGGAAGACATTATAATGGGACTTTGTGAGGCCCTGGTCAGGAACTATTTAAATAATGTAGGCAAGGGCAAAAAGATTGAAGGACCAGTCGTTTTCCAGGGAGGAGTAGCTGCTAACAGTGGATTAAGAACGGCATTCGAAAAGGTTCTGAACCTGCCCATAAAAGTTCCCGAGCATTATGATGTCATGGGAGCAATTGGCGCCGCGATCTTAGCCCGGGAACAGATAGATTCCAGCCATAATACTACCCGTTTTAATGGGAGTTCTTTTATTTTAGAGGGAGATTTCAAGACTAGCAGTCATGAGTGTAAGGGCTGTCCGAACTTATGTGAAGTGGTGTGCATCAAACGTAACCAGGATATTCTGGCTTACTGGGGCGATCGGTGCAAGAAATGGGAGGACAGTTTAAATGGGAAGAAGGAAACTGTTTTGCAGGTGGTATAAATTATTATGAAAATACCCTTGTTGCCGACTAATCCCTGTGATAAAATCAAAAATGTATATCATATTTATTAGACGAGAGGAGCAATGAAGAGATGAGTAGAGACGATCTTACTAAAATCATTTTGCCGGAGGAGAAAATCCCCAAATTCTGGTATAACGTACAGGCAGATATGCCCACGCCCTTATCACCTGGCTTACACCCCGGAACCAAGCAACCCCTGGGACCTGCTGACTTGGCACCTCTATTTGCCATGGGTTTGATTGCCCAGGAGGTTTCCACGGAGAGGTACATCGAAATACCCCCCGAAGTAAGGGAATTATACAAAAAATGGAGACCCTCTCCTTTGTTTAGAGCCCATGGATTGGAAAAGGCTTTGGACACTCCCTGCCGCATCTATTACAAATACGAGGGCGTTAGCCCGGTGGGCAGCCATAAATTGAATTCCGCACTGCCACAGGCCTATTATAATAAGGTTGAGGGCATTAAACGCCTTACCACTGAAACAGGAGCCGGTCAATGGGGAACAGCCTTGTCATTGGCGTGCAAGTTGTTTGATTTGGAATGTATGGTATATATGGTAAGGGTGAGCTATGATCAGAAGCCCTACCGCAGGATGATAATGAACGTTTATGGTGCTCAATGCGTACCCAGTCCCAGTAATCTTACGGAAAGCGGACGCTCAGAGTTGGCGAAGAATCCTGACACCCCAGGCACCCTGGCAATTGCTATCAGTGAGGCAGTTGAGGATGCTGTACAAAGGGAAGATACCCACTATTCGCTGGGCAGTGTGTTAAACCATGTTTGTCTGCATCAGACCATTATTGGGCAGGAAGTTAAGCTGCAAATGGAAATGGTGGATGATTATCCGGATATCGTTATTGGCTGCTGTGGTGGCGGCAGTAATTTCGCCGGCATTGCTTTTCCGTTTATCCCTGATAAAATAGCCGGCCGGAATATACGCTTGATAGCAGTTGAACCGGCAGCCTGCCCAACTCTTACCAGGGGAACATTTGCTTATGACTTCGGTGATGTAGCCGGTTTTACTCCCCTTCTGAAGATGTATACCTTGGGACATGATTTTACCCCGGCGGGAATCCATGCGGGCGGATTGAGATACCACGGGGATTCTCCCCTGGTTAGCCAGCTTTATGATGATGGATTATTTGAAGCGACATCAGTAATGCAAAAGGGCGTTTTTGAAGCTGCTATGCTGTTCGCTCAGACGGAGGGTATAGTCCCGGCCCCTGAATCTGCCCATGCTATTCGGACCGCAATTGATGAAGCCTTAAAGGGCAAAGAAGAAGGAATTGTAAAATCGATTGTATTTAATCTGAGTGGACATGGTCAACTGGATCTAAATGCCTATGACAACTTTATGGCGGGGGGCCTGGAAGATATTACCCCCAGTGATGAAGAAATACAGGCCGGTTTAAAAGGATTACCGGTCCTATAAACAAAGGATGTTGTCAGGCTTGAACTTTGTCCCGGATATCTTAGTTGGTATCCGGGTTTTCCTTATTTATACTAATGAATTCGAGGTATAATATTGATGTCTATGTTATGCAAACGTTTGGCGCTGGTAGCCGCTCTGATTGAGCCTGGAGAATCGGTGGCCGACATCGGCGCGGATCATGCCCGATTGGCTATTTATCTGGCCGAGCATAAAGCCGCCTCCCGGGTCATTATCGGCGAGTTGTCGGATGGACCGTATGCTCGCGCGTGCCGCTCGGTACAGGAGAGTGCAGTTGCCGATCAGATATCCCTGCGCCAGGGCAATGGCCTGCAGGTTCTTGATAGCGGAGAGGTTAATAATGTAATAATAGCTGGCCTGGGTGGAGATACCATAGTGGAGATCCTCGCCCATGATGGGGATAAAGCGGCCAGTTTTCAACGTTTCATATTTCAACCAATGAGCAAAGCAGGGGTGTTGAGAGAGTGGCTGGCTAACCGGGGATGGGTCATAGAGGATGAACGTCTGGTGCGAGAAAATCGGCGGGTCTATTTAGTGATAGTCAGCCGCCCGGGCAATTGTCCATATGTGCTGACCGATTTAGAAATAGACATAGGTCCTTTGATTTTAAAAAAGGATAATGAAATAAACCGGGGCTTTATTCAAAGGAATTTGCAAAAATACAAGCACATATATGCAGATCTCATGCGGTCTCCCCTGCCCAAGAATGGTGAATTAGCGTATGATTATAGGGAGAAAATCGTTAGATTGGAGGAGATACTTGGTGTCAGCCAGGATTAAAGACATTGTTAAAATAGTAGAAAATTACTTCCCACTGCATCTAGCCGCAAAGTGGGATAATGTAGGACTGCAAATTGGATCCTTGCAAAATCCGGTTAACAAAGTGGTGATAGCGCTTGATCTAGATAAGGAGGTACTTCAGTACGCCGTGAGTCAAAAAGCGGAGTTGATCATTACCCACCATCCTCTGTTTTTTTCCGGCGTCAAGTCTATTGATTATAGTGACTTTCAGGGGAGTATGGTTAAAGAGATTATTGAAGCTGGAATTACCGTTTATGCAGCTCATACCAATTTGGATGCGGGTGAGCGGGGCCTCAATCAGATATTAGCAGAACGCATAGGATTGCAGGACATCAAGCCTTTGGATAATGGGTATAGTGAGGCACTCTACAAATTAGTGGTTTATGTACCTGTCTCGCACGAAGATGCAGTACGGCAGGCTATTTTGCTGGCGGGAGCGGGACATATTGGCATGTACCGGGATTGCAGCTTCAAAGTTAGGGGCACGGGCAGTTTCCGCCCCCTGGAAGGAAGCCAGCCGTTTATAGGTCAGGAAGGAATTCTGGAGGAAGTAGAAGAATCCCGACTGGAGACGGTGGTTCCGAAGTCCAAACTGGAAGTGGTTCTGCAGAAAATGCGGCAAGCTCATCCCTATGAAGAAGTGGCTTATGATCTATATTTATTGGCCAGAAAGGGACCAGTCTTCAGTATGGGGCGCATGGGCAAACTGGCTGCTAAAATGGACTTAAAAGATTTTTGCACAGATATAAAAAATGGCCTGGGATTGAAATATTTACGTGTGGCCGGAGACCTGGACAAGCCGGTGGCCAAAATTGCAGTAGTAAGCGGTGCAGGAGCGAGTTTTATAGGAAAAGCCCGCCGCCAGGGATGCGATGCCATTTTAACAGGGGATTTAAAATATCACGAAGCCAAGGATGCAGTAGAATCAGGGATAGCCGTGATTGATGCAGGACACCAGGGAACCGAACAAATTGTGAGCAGTTATTTAAATGAACTGTTGGCCGGGGAGGTTGATAAAATAGGATTAGAGGTAACAATCATGTCCATGTTAAACCGAGAGTATATTATTACTTTATAGGTTTGATGCTGTCGGGATTGAGCCGTGCTTGGCGAGCAAATAAGGTTGATATTTTAAAATTGGCAACTAAGTGCCGAGGAATGGCCATTATTTACGATTATCATGTATAAAATATTGATTAGATTGGCAGAATTAAAATAAACCAAGAACTAAATTTTGAATTTTGTACTAAAAAAAACAAAAAAACAACTAAAAAAATAAAAAAAATATAAATATTTTAGTGATTTTAGCAGGATTTGCCGATTTAATGGGGAATGTAAGAATAGGCTAAATAATATTAAGGGAGGATTACGTCGTGAACAAATCGGAACTGGTGAAGGCTCTTGCTGAGAAAGCAGAATTCACACAAAAAGATGCTGCCAAAGCCTTAGAAGCAATGGTCAGCACTATCCAACAGGCATTGGCCAAAGGAGAAAAGGTACAGATCATAGGGTTTGGAAGCTTTGAAGTACGTGATCGCAAGGAGAGAAAAGTGATCAGCCCCGCGACCGGACAGGAAATTACCGTTCCAGCTACTAAAGTTCCTGCATTTAAACCCGGCAAATCCTTGAAAGAAGCTGTCGCGCTTCCCAAGAAAGTGGCTGCTCCGGCAAAGGGTGCGAAAAAGACTACTAAGAAAAAGAAATAGATTGAATTTAGCTTATGAAACAGGGGGGTATACAGTTTGGTATACCTCCTTTTTTAGTGTGCCACGCATGGCGATTAACTAGGTGGTGAAAGTCCACTATGGGGGTTAGTAGTTACCAACCATTAGCCAAGAGCAAGGGTGTCCGCCGTGAGGAGGAATCTGAAGGAAGCTGGAGGCAAAATTCCGACCCAAGGAACACGAACATCATCAGGCACTGAATATGGGACGAGTTTGCTAAACAAAACGAAGTCCAATTAACTACACGGACATACCAGTGTAAATGATGTGGGTACATGGAATGAAAGTGAATCGTCTTACCGTGGGAGATCTCATGGACGTGAAGAGATAAGTTCAAATCACGGTTGAAACAAGATTTGACATGAGAAGTCAGCAGATACCATAGTACCAGAGGAAGTCGACGTCTTCTGGGAAGGGTTGAACCTCAGGAGGTGGTAGTAAATGAATGTTACCAAAGCAGAAGCGAAGTGCAGCCAGCTTCCAGCAGACGACAGTCGTATGGAAGGCTCACCGCAAAAGAATAGTGCGGAACACGAAGGATATGTGGGAGTGCACAGTTCTGGGAGGATAACTGAAAACAACATCACCGTCGCAGACATGTTGAAGGATAGACTGCTTGAGATAATGTTGGACAGAGACAACATGAACAATGCATATAAGAGAGTCAAGTCTAACAAAGGTGCTCACGGAGTCGATGGGATGAAAGTAGATGAACTTCTGCAATATCTCAAAGAAAATGGGAGCCAACTCAGGCAATCAATTCTGGATGGTAAATACCATCCTAACCCCGTTAGAAGAGTAGAAATACCAAAGGAAGACGGGAAGAAAAGAAAACTAGGAATACCTACAGTAGTTGACCGAGTCGTACAACAGGCAATAGCCCGAGTGCTAACGTCAATGTATGATAAGCAGTTCTCTGACAACAGCTATGGATTTAGACCTCGGCGAAGTGCGCATGATGCTATCAGGAAATGTCAGAACAACGTAGATGAAGGATACAAATATGTTGTAGACATGGATCTGGAGAAGTATTTTGATACAGTAAACCAAAGCAAGCTGATAGAAGTACTATCAAGGACAATTAAAGATGGGCGAGTAATATCACTCATTCATAAATACCTGAGAGCAGGAGTAATCGTCAGAAATAGCTTCGAGGAAACAGAAATCGGCGTACCGCAAGGCGGCCCACTCAGCCCAATACTTAGCAACATAATGTTGAATGAATTGGATAAGGAACTCGAAAGAAGGGGTCATAGGTTCGTCCGCTATGCGGACGATA
>JBAYYO010000022.1:0-14830 GCA_041672985.1 Syntrophomonas sp.
TCAATCCTTCAGTATAGGTAGAGCCGCAGCGATCATTAATATTGACCCCATTGGGGGTATTGTTAATAGCGATAACCCGCGCACCCAGGCGACTCCACAGCCTCGGTCCCGCTTTGTAGGCCGCACCGTTGGCACAGTCCACTACTACGGATATATCTTTTAGTTTCTCCTGAGCTGTATAGCACGATACCAGATAATCCAAATAACGGTTCAGAGCCTCTTCGACATCGTAAACCCGCCCGACCTCTTCCCCCGTGGGTCGGGTCAAGTTCTGCGTGCCCTCGGTCAGTAGCCTTTCTATCTCGTCTTCTATCTCGTCGGGCAACTTATAGCCATTGGGGCCAAAGAATTTAATGCCGTTGTCTTCCACCGGATTGTGGGAAGCAGATATGACAATCCCACAGGAAGCATGGTATTTTTCAGTTAAGTAAGCGACAGCCGGGGTGGGTATTACCCCTACGGTCAAAACATCCGCACCGGTTGAACATATCCCGGCGATCAAGGCCGCTTCCAGCATATCTCCCGAAACTCGGGTATCTTTGCCTACCATTATGCGTGGTCGTGAGGTAGTATCCTGCATGGCCAGTACATAACTGCCTGCTCTACCCAGGTTAAACGCCATTTCCGGCGTAAGTTCCACATTAGCTATACCTCTAACTCCGTCTGTACCAAACAATGTCCCCACTCTAATTACCTCCACCAGTTAATTTTCCGGGGTTTTGATCCTACCCCGTTCCCGTACCCGCCGGCATCTTCCCTGCTATTTATTATTATGCTTTACAGCCACCTTTTGTTAATATTTCTATCTGTCAGATCAGCTGCAAACTAAAAGTCAGTTTCATATTCTGTAAATGTCTTTAAAGCATAGTTTAACCTGAAATAACCTGTTCGGGTAGTGCGTTTTATATCCGCAAAGTTGATTCCAGCCTTCAGGTTCAAATGTACTAACTAAACTCCATCAGGGGCGTACATTTACAACCTCCTTTTTCGTTATGACAACCTGTACGGTAACCCTGCCAGGCACAATAGATACCCCTTCCGGTTGAATAAGTTCTACAGTCTGAGTAAAACCTTCTTCTTTTCCGTCTATATTTATGGGCCTGGTAATTACTTCATTCAGACCTTCAACCCGGATTTGGTCACCCAATATGGTGACCTGGGCGGGATCGGTCTTTACTTCTCCCATAGTAAAGCCTTCAGCTATTGTACCGTTGAATTGCGGCATAACGTTAACTTTTTTACTAAGCTGTTTTTTCTCCACCACCACGTAGACATTAATCGAGGTTGGTACAATTTGAATACCTTCGGTGATGGTATTGCCATTGGCATCACGGGCTTGCAGGTTAGGCTTAAGCATGGCAATGTCTATTACGTTGCCCAGGTCAATCGGTGCCACTACGGCGGCTACTTTTGCAATCGCTTCTGCATCACCCTTAATCAAACAGCGGTCTGGGGAAAGCACGGCCTGTGACAACTGGTATCCTGTCTGCGGATTCTGTTTGACCTCATGTTTAATCTGAATTACCCGTTCGCTTAATTCCTCCAGTCTAACTTCGACCTTGTTAGGTTGCACCGAGGTTAACATAGCTCCCTGGACTCTATCAAGTTTAACTGGGACTTCATAAACGCCTTTGCCATATCCGTTTAGATCTACATAGGCAACTATATCACCGCTCCCCTGAGATGAGCCCCATACCTTGATGGATACCTTTTCCGGTCCGCTTACGTTGAGATCAGCTGGCACGTTATAATACTGCAAAGCAACTTCGGTCATTTTACTCCCCGATGCCACATCACCTTGATTTATTACGTAAAACCACAGCAGTAGGGACATAATTACTGAGGCGATCCTAAGCCAGATCTTTTTTGTTCTCTGCTGTTTGTCGACCATCAGCTGACCACCTCCTCCAGAAACTGTCGCGGCGGCTTTCCCGAACTATAAGTTCGGCCTCCAGTATATCTCGCAAAGCCTTGTCGTCCAGATAACGGACCAGTCGGCCTTCCCGGGCAACGGATACCGTTCCGGTCTCTTCCGATACTATTACCGCCACCGCGTCCGACACTTCAGAAATCCCCAGGCCGGCCCGATGCCGGGTGCCTAATTTATTATCAATAGCCGGGTTGCTGCTCAAGGGCAGGAAACAGGCCGCACTTTGGATGCGCCCATCTTTGATTATTACGGCGCCATCATGCAGGGGGGTATTGGGGACAAAAATATTTATCAAAAGGCCGCTCGAAACCAGGGAATCCATCCTGGTTCCGCTGTCCAGGTATTCTTCGATACCGGTTGCACGCGCCACTACTATCAAGGCCCCAATCCGATCTTTAGACAACAGCCCTACTGCCGCAGCTATCTCCTCGACAACTATATGGTTACTATCCATTTTATCCATCACGCGAGAACTCATAAAAAACTTGCCTCTGCCCAGCTGCTCCAGAATCCGCCTAAGTTCGGGCTGGAAGACTATCGGCAAAGTAATCGCAAAAATAATCCAAAGTTTTTCCAACAGCCAATTAAGCATATCAAGCTGCAAATAGCTGATTACGGCTGAAAATATCAACAAAACAAACACGCCCTTGAGCAGTTGCTCGGCGCGGGTCCCTTTTATCAAACCTAGGAGCCGGTAAAATATATATGCTACTATAGCAATATCCAGGAGGCTACGAAAAATGTTCCAGGGATTCGCGAATACCCCGGATAAAAAGGATAAATCCAAATATTGCCCCTCCTTTAGTGCAAATTAAAAAGCATTTGGCACACACCACTAAGCATAGCAAATAAATCGATGAATGTTATCGTTTAAGTCTAATTATTTTTCCCATTTGCTCAAGATATAACATAACTCTGCAAAAAGCCACCCTGCAAGCGCTAATTATTCCCTTTTGAAATAGTGAAATACAGCCAGAATGCCAGACTGTATTCCGATTACGCCTCTATCGCCCGCCAAAACGTTGGAAACGGCATAAGGTTTGCTGTTCTCCATTATTGGACCGGTTAGGGAATACTCAAAACCAACCTCGGTAGCTCCTTGAACTTCATCAGTCAGGGCCAGAACTGAGACGATGTCCCCCGGCCAGCCTTCGATGATAAGCTCCTGGTTGATTATATAAACACGACAGTCCGGGCTATAATGACTTATTTTGATACCTTTTCTTACCAGGTCGATGCCCGAGTAGAGGTTGGCAAGGGTGTGATCCAAGCGTTTTCCCATCGCACCCAGCATTATTATTTCGTCCGCATTCCATTCAATGGCCAGGTCTAAAGCGAGTTGGATATCTGTAAAATCTTTGCGGGGAGGGAATTTCTTGAACATGACGGCCTTGGCTTCATAGTATTCTCTGACCTCAGGCTGAATCGAATCCAGATCCCCGATTATGCAATCGGGCTTTATACCCAACTGGAAGGCATAATTGGCTCCCCCATCGGCGCACAATATGGTGTCGGAGTCCCGGAATATTCCCTCGTAAGCTCCCAACTCCCCATATTCTCCATTAGCAAAAATGATACAACGCATGGTTTATAAATCACCTATTTAGATAAATTTTCTTACTTCTGTATAATACCATAAACCAACTGAACTGCATTTTCCATTTCTCTATTTATTAAATCTAAATAAATTATTTTTTTAGTAAATTGACAAAAAAATAACGGTTATCTATAATGCTAATTGTGAATTCTAGTAAAGGAGGCGAACAATATGGCCCATATAATTACAGACGAATGTATTGCCTGTGGACTGTGTGCGGAAGAATGCCCGGTAGAGGCGATCTCGGAAGGCGAAGACAAATATGTGATCAATCCCGAACTATGTACCGATTGTGGTTCATGTGCGGATATCTGCCCGGTAGAGGCTCCTGTGCCGGTTGAAGAATAAACCAGCACGGCGAAATTATATAATATAAAAAAACTCCCTTTAGGATCATCCTTTAGGAGTTTTTTTATTTTAAGCCAGGATAGCCATTTTGTCTTAAAGCCTCAAAAAGAATGATGGCTGCCGAATTGGCCAGGTTCAGGGAGCGGCCTATGTCTACCATAGGAATACGAATCTGGGTCTTCGGATAAGCTTCCAATATTTTGGCCGGCAAGCCTCTAGTCTCCCGCCCAAATACGAATATGTCATCTGGCTCATATTGGTACTCATGATAGCCCCGGTGTGCGTGAGTAGTCGCCAAATAGAATCTGTGGCCTTGATAAGCTTTATGAAACTCATCGAAGCTGTCCCATATCTTGACATCTACTTTATCCCAATAATCCAACCCGGCTCTTTTCAAATAACGATCCTCTACCGAAAATCCCAGGGGCTTGACCAGATGCAAATTAGTGCCGGTCAACGCGCAGGTGCGGGCAATGTTGCCAGTATTTTGTGGTATTTCCGGTTCCACCAGAACAATATGCATAACATGAAAACCTCCCCAAATTGCTTAGAGGACAATCCGAACCATTAACCTTAATCCTAACCCAACATCCTGAGCTGGATCCAATCAGGCGTAAACACAGTATGAAAGCGCGGACTTCTTATGATTATCGGTGCCCTGCTTGTATCTTGCACTTTTTTGTGTTTTATCGGCGCATGTTTCATAACAGTGCTTTCATCAGCATCACTTTATCACCCAAATTATACCTGAGTTTAGCAGTTATAACAATTTACTGTTACGTAAACACTAATGCCAGGTTCAAAATATAGTGAAGGAGAGATTTGCTTGAGGAAATATCCATTGCGCCAACCGATATATTTGCTCCTGGTCACCCTGCTTTTATCATTATTCTGCGTAGCCGGGTGCGGGAAAACGGCCAAAAAGCCCGACCTTACTCCGCAACCAACTCCTGGACCAAACGCCCAGGTCCCCCTGGCTCCCGAAGTGGTCAAATATAAAGAAGAACCCAATATCATCCTATTCCGAACGGCCACCGGGAAAAAAGAGCAGCTTAAGCTGGAGGAATACATTAAAGGGGTGGTAGCCGCCGAGATAGGGCCAAAGTTTCCCATGGAAGCCCTTAAGGCTCAAGCCATAGTGGCTCGGACTATGACCCTGGCCTTGTTGAATTATGAAACGGGTACTCGCAGCAAGCACGGTACAGATGCCAGTGACGATCATACTGAGTTCCAGGCTTATGATAATAAGAAGATCACTGCGGAGATAGCCAAAGCTGTCGATGAAACCAGAGGCCAGGTCCTAACCTACAACGGTAAATTTGTTTATGCTGAGTTTCATTCTGTATCCCCGGAGAAAACCGCCAGCATTGAGGAAGGGTTTCCTAAACTAAAAGACAAGGCTGGAGCCTATATAGTACCGGTTGCCACCAATGGACTTCAAAATGCTCCTGAGAAATATCGTGACTGGACCGTTAAGATCCCGCGCTCGACCATTAAAAGTATTATGGGAGACAAAGCTGGATCACTGGACGATATTAAAGTTGGACAAAAGGGACCTTCGGGGCGTGCGTTAACCGTTACCGCCGGCTCAGCTTCCATCGCCGGGGTTGACCTGCGCGAGAAGGTGGGTTTTGACAAACTATTCTCCACCTACTTCACCAGCATCGGGGTGGAAGGAAATAACGTAGTGTTCAAAGGCAAAGGCTGGGGACATGGCTGTGGAATGGAGCAATGGGGAGCTTTCACCATGGCGGGGGAAGGCAAGGCTGCCAAAGAAATTGTTGAGCACTATTACCCCGGCACCATGTCGACCCAACTGTATAAATAAATATGTGACACAGGGGGACGGTTCTTGACTTGCGTCGTGTATTTTGGCGCAAGTCAAGAACCGTCCCCACTTGCTAGTCCCCTACCCACTTGCTACTAGAAAATGACACAACAAAAACGTCCCCTTGTGTCATGTTTTTTCTTTGGTGGCGGCCGTATAGATGCCGAGCAGGATGAACAGACCGCCGAATATTTGGTACCAGGCCAGGCTTTCACGGAAGATAAGGAAGGCGAGTAAACTGGCCCCTACGGACTCCCCTAATACAGATACTGATATTATGGGCGCCCTAACATATTTTAAAGCCCAATTAAGTGAGGCGTGTCCCGCTATACCCGGCCCCACTGCCTGTAATACAAACAGGAGCCAATCCAGACCGGGGTAACCGGTCAAGCTAAGTCCGTCCGCCAGGCAGACCACCAGTAAAACAACTGCAGCAGCTCCCGCTGCCAAAGAGGTATAAGTCCAGACATCGACGCGAGCCCGGACGTCTCTGCCGATTAGAAAATAGAAGGCTACAAAAAGCCCGCTTAATAGAGCCAGCATGTCACCCAGGAATTTTCCCGACTGCAAATCACCCTGAACGATAAGCAGACTGCCCAGCAGAGCAGTCAGAATGCCGCCTGTCACCCAGCGATTCACTTTTTCTTTTAATAACAGGGCAGAGAATATGAGTACAAATATGACCTGCAGGTTGGTAAACAGCACTGAACTGGAAATGCTGGTATAACTCAGAGAAGTAATCCAGAAGCCCAGGTGCAAGGCGAGGAATGCCCCTGATCCAATGATGTACAAAAAATCCCGGCAGGATAGCTCTTTGATGCCGGTAGCCAACCTGCTTCCCAGGGCAGCGGCTATTGCCATGGTAAAAACCACCCGGTATAGTGATATTACCAGGGCTGGGGCAGTACAGTACCTGATGATAATGGAAGAAGTTGACATGCAAACAATGGAGAAGAATAGGACTGCAAATATGGTGGTCTTTCGCATGTACCTATGCACCTACCCCCAGGTAGGACTGAATAACTTTTTCGTTGTTTTTGACCTCATTGGGGGTCCCTTCGGCAATTTTACGGCCATAGTTGAGGACGGCAATGCGTTCACAGATATTCATGACCAGATTCATATCATGCTCAACTAATATAATAGTAAGCTGCCGCTCGTCACGGATTTGGTAAATAAGCCCCATCAGTTCCTCTTTCTCCAGAGGATTCATACCTGCGCCCGGCTCATCCAACAGCAGGAGGGCAGGTTCCAGGGCCAAAGCCCGGGCTATCTCGAGGCGGCGTTGTTCACCATAAGACAGGTTATCCGCATATTCATCAAGTTTATCTGCTAACCCAACCATGGCCAATAATTCCAGAGAGCGCTCCCGTATAAGCTTCTCTTCTTTTCGGTTGCCCGGCAATCCCAGCATCCCACTCCAAAACCCGCTGCGGGTTACTCCATGGCAGCCTACCCGCACATTGTCGAGGACGGATAGTTTATTGAAGAGGCGGATGTTTTGAAAAGTTCTTCCGATACCCAGGCGGGCAATATCACACGGAGCCTTCCGGTTGATCTTCTGACCTTTAAAGATTAGATTACCCTCTATGGGAATATAGATCCCCGTGATGATGTTAAACAGGGTGGTTTTGCCAGCGCCGTTGGGACCTATTACTCCAAATATTTCCTTTTCATTAATTTGCAGGTTTACCCCATCAACGGCTCGCAGGCCACCAAATTCCTGACTTATTTTTTCCATTTCTAGGATGACCATGTTTTCTCCCCTTTTTTGCCCCAGCGTTTTTTCAGGTCGTAGATGCGAACATCACCCAAGAGCCCATTGGGACGGAATATCATTAATATTACCAGCAACGCTCCATAGAATAGAAGCCGGTACTGAGCTACAATACGCAGCACCTCCGGAGCCAGAGTTAGTATTACCACGCCCACAATTGTCCCAGGAATACTACCCATTCCGCCCAGCACTACCATATTGAGTATTTCTATAGATTTCATGAAACCAAAGTCCTGGGGATTTATGTAGTACATGTAATGAGCATATAGTCCTCCCCCCAGGCCTCCCAGGAGGGAACCTACCGTAAAGGCCAAAACCTTCATGCGGGTGGTGTTGATCCCACAAGATTCGGCAGCAATTTCATTCTCGCGGATAGCATACAGGGATCGGCCTACCCGTGAATAAAGGAGCTGCCGGTTCAAGATAATGACCACGATAACAATGATCCAAACAGTAACAAAAGTAGTATGCTGCGGTATACCTGATAGCCCTACCGCCTTACCCCCCGGTTCGAAGTTCAGGAAGAATACCCTGATTATTTCCGCAAAACCGATGGTAACCATCGCCAGGTAGTCCCCGTCCAGACGGAGGGTAGGGATACCGATCAAGAACCCAAAGAACGCTGCTACCAGTGCCCCGCCTAAAATAGCCACAAAGAAAGGGCTGCCAAACTGCAATGACAGTATGGCCGAGGTATAGGCCCCGATGCTCATAAATCCGGCATGTCCCATCGATAATTGACCGGTCACACCGGTTATCAGGTTAAGTCCCAGAGCCAGGATGATATTAATACCAATAAAAATCATTATGCGCAAGTAATAGGCATCTATGTTTTGCGCTAGGAATGCATCCAATTTCGTTCACCTACACTTTTTTTGATATCTTCTGCCCGAGTAATCCCTGCGGTCGAATAATTAGTACCAGAATAAGTATAGCAAAAGCAATGGCATCTTTGTAGGAAGAAGAAAAGTAGGCAATCCCCATAATTTCCATAACTCCCAGGGTCAATCCCCCTATCATAGCCCCGGGCACTGAGCCTATCCCGCCCAGAACCGCTGCTGCAAAAGCTTTCAACCCGGCCATCATACCCATATAAGGCCAGACGGCATTATAATATATGCCCACCATTACTCCGCCGGCAGCTGCCAGTGCTGATCCGATCGCAAAGGTGGTTGATATAGTCCGGTTTACATTTACGCCCATCAGTGAAGAGGCCTCCAGATCCTGAGAGCACGCCCGCATGGCTTTGCCGATACGAGTTTTTTGAATCACCAGCTGCAAAGCAACCATCAGGAATGCAGATACCAGAAGGATAAGAATCTGCAGAGAAGAAATCTGTATAGAACCCAGTTGGTAGGTAGTGCTGCCTAAAATCTCCGGGTAGCGGGTAGTATTTGTGCCCCGATAAAGTGCCATCAGGGTAGAGAGAAAGATGGACACCCCTATGGCGCTAATCAAAGCAGACAGACGAGAGGATTTACCCCGCAAAGGTCGATAGGCAATTCTTTCTACCAGCATGCCCAGCAGCATGCAGAAGATCATAGCCCCCAGCAGGGCTATGAAAATGTTCATCCCCGCCATCACCAGAAATAGTCCTACAAAGGCTCCAAACATATAGATCTCCCCGTGGGCAAAATTAATCAGCTGTACTATACCGTAGACCATGGTATACCCCAGGGCTATCAGAGCATAGGAACTGCCCAGAGTAAGCCCGTTTATCAGTTGCTCCCAGAACATAAGTTTCCTCCCTACTACTACGATTCAATGAGCGCTTGCGCGAATTGTGCGCCAAAATGCGGGCGCTTTAGCGCCTACCTTGCGAATTTTGTGTGCATCGCGCCGCGAGCGTTTTATCAAACGCTCCCTCAGTCGGGAATTGAACCCGCCACTAATACTCTCGCCTCTATAAGCGGTGATGATCAGAAGTGGAGAGGGTCTTAGGGGCGTTTGATAAATCATATACAGTTTAACACAGACTGGTATAAATCTGCTGCTAAACTGTACATAATCTCAACAATGGCCCGACCTTTTAAGGACGGGCCATTAGAGATTAAGTACCTTATTTATAAATTATTTCGCTTGTACAGGTAACTTTTCCAGCAGAGCCGGGAATTTATCGCCTTTTACCGTCAGCAAGCAGACCGGACTCTTGATGGGTTCGCGGTTAGCACTAAAAGAGGTTACCCCGGAAACACCCGGATAGTCTTTCAGTTTTGCCAATTCAGCCTTGAATACGCTGGGGTCAGCACTCTTGGCGGTTTCCATGGCCTGGGCCAGTATCATTACCGCATCATAAAACTGAGCTGAGAACATATCAGGATCTTCGTTATAAATTCTGCGATAATTTTCCAGGAATTTGGCTGTTTCCGCACTGGGTTGATCGGTAGAGAAGCCGGCATAGAAAATAACCTTTTCCTGCACCGCATCTCCGCCCAGTTTGGCTAAGTCCTGACCATAGAGGCCATCACCACCCACCAGTACTATATCGAGGTTTTTCTTTTTGGCTTCATTCATTATCAAAGCCGCTTCAGTATAATAACCGGTGAAAACCAGTGCATCGGCACCGGCGCTTTTCAGTTTGGTCACCTGGGCGGTGAAGTCAGTCTCACCGTCATTGACACTGTCTTCCAGAATGATATTACCGCCTTTATCCGCAATAGCTTGCTTAAATATCGGGGTAAGAGCAGTGCTATAACCATTATTGAGGGAGGTAATGACCGCCAAGTTCTTCCAACCCTTGGTGTTAATCATCCAGTCAGCCACAACTGGTGCCGCCACTGTATCCAAGAGCGTGTTTCTGAACACATAGTCGCCGATTTCCACAACCTCTGCGCCGGTAGCACCGGCCGAGAAGATAACCACTTTATTCTTCTGGGCAATGTCGGCTGCTACCTTGGTCAAGCCTGTACAAGGGTCTCCCACCAGAGCGACTACTTTGTCTTTGGTTATGTACTTGGTAGTTATGTTGGCAATTTCGCTGCTTTCGCCCTTGTTGTCTTCGTAGATTCCTTCAACTTTTTTGCCCAGGATTCCACCTTGGGCGTTTAATTCATCAATCGCCATTTTCATTCCCTTTTCGCCAGGAATGCCATAATTAGCTACCGAACCAGTTTTGGCCCCCAGAAAACCTAATTTGATGGTGTCACCTGCGGCTTTGTCGGTAGTTTCTCCCCCGCCGCCACAACCTGCCAGCAGCGAGAACATCATTAATACGCATAGAACCAGAGCTGTTTTTTTCTTACCATTCCACTTCAAACCCGTTCCCCTCCTTAATTTGTTCCAACTTTAACACTACCCTCCCGTAAAAGCATCACAATTGATTAATTCCATTTAATCCTTAATAATCCTGCTTAAAACAATAAAACTGTCCAGCGGGGATTCTTTTTGCTTAATATCCATCCTGATATTCATCCACGACATACAACATTGCATAAGTATGTTCTTCACTGGTTATAGCTAACAATCGCGCTCTTTTCGATTCATATTTTCTGGTCACTCGCAGAGGATCGCTGGTTCTGATTCTTAAAATTAACATATCATCTCGTTTCCTTTCCCGGCGGTAAAAAATGATGCAGCAATATATCATTGTAGTCCCGGGCTTGCAGGAAGCTCTCCACTCCCTCATCCCCGCGGTATTCCTCCAGCAGATCAATAAACAGACGGTCAAAACTGCTGCTGCCTGAAGATCGATTCGGAAGCAGCCCCTGTTGTTCCGCAAATATTTGGGTAGCTGCCGCTCCTGTCCAGGCAATTTTGTAAACAAGTTCTTCGGTATCCCCCAGCAACGGGCTGCATAGATATAGACGGCAGATAAGCGATCGGACCGAATAAATGGAACAGATATTGTCTGCCAAAAATACACACGGATTAGGTAATAACCGTAAAAGGCCCACCTTCAGCTTTTCCTCCTGGAAAAAGCGAGCAATGAATTCGGCATAGTCCAGCTTCAGAATTGCAGCCATTTTTTTAAACGATACTAAATCCGGAATCACATAGGCTGTGCTGCAGCAGTTGAGCAGACATCCTTTGCACAACGCATAATTGCCTTGCGCATATTGTTTATATATGGTTTGATCATCACACAACGGTTGCCAGGCGTCTAATAAATCCTGCACTGTGGCCAGGCCGTTGACTTGAATTCCTAATCCTAATTTGCCGTTTTCCATGGCATTATATACTTTAACCCCATTTATATCCCCACTCAACCTCACAGCTCCTTAATAGCCTGGCGGGCCAGTTCATCACAGCGCTCGTTATATGCATCCCCGGCATGGCCCTTAACCTTTAGCAGCTTAACCCGGTTTTTGCTCATTAGGAGCAGCAGTTTCTGCCAGAGGTCCTGGTTGGCGACCGGCTCTTTTTTGCTGTTCTGCCAGCCATTTTTCTGCCATTTGTCGAGCCATTTCTGCTGAAAGGCATTTACGACATAGGCGCTATCCGAATAAACCGTAACATCCCAGTCAGTTACCTTCAGTGCATTCAGGGCTTCTATCACCGCCTGCATTTCCATACGCTGATTGGTGGTTTCCGCCTCTCCGCCTTTAATCTCTTTTTTCTGATCATTAAAAAGCAGAACCGCCCCCCATCCTCCCGGACCGGGATTTCCTGAACAGGCTCCATCAGTATATATAGTAATGTCCTTCATAAATCCTCCTGTATAACAGTGTCCTCATCATGGAATAGATCCAGCCAATTACCGGTTTATATTTTGGGGCTGGCAACGGCAGGGTCTCCCTCTGGGAATCAGGATTCCAGAACTTTTTTGGTGGTGCTTTCCGACTGCTCCACAAAACCCTTTACATCTCCATCCAATATGGCTTGATTATCCGTCTGCCGCTCCTTATTCAGGCTGCGCACCCGGTCCTTCAGGCGGTTGTGATCTGTACTGTAAAACCCTGATCCCTTGAGCACTACCCCTACATTTTTGCTAATCAGCCTGTATACCGGTCCTCCACATTCCGGGCATTCTTGCAAAGCCGGTTCGGTTATTTTCTGTACTTTCTCGAACCGTCCGCATTTTTCACATCTGTAATCATATATTGGCATCCCTGTCACTCTCCTACAATATTTATAACGTGCCTGCATAAAGACTCAGGTAAATAAGGGCAAACATTGATCCATTCCAAACTCCGTGGGCAACCATGGGAACCAGTATGCTGCCGCTCTTCTCATATATATAGCACAATGCCGCGCCCCCTATCGCCAGGGGCAGGGCGCGCCACAAATCCCAGTGGGCCAGACCAAAAATAAGACCGGCCAGGATTGCTCCCCAGGCAGGCCCCAGATGTCTTCTAAATAAAGGATAAATCATCCCCCGATAGAAAAGCTCCTCTGACACAGGTGCCAATACTGTTCCTGCGAACACAATGGCGAGAATATCAGGCAGGCGGTTGGCCGAACGTAACATCTCCTCAATCTCCTGCATCTGCAGCTCAGGCTGAAAATATTTTAACACATAGCCCATAAGAAGCACCATAATAATCAGCAAGAACCCGCCCTTTATGCCATAGTGCCAGTAAAATTCAGGTTTGGCCTTTCGCATTCCCAGATCGCACCATTTCCCCTTCTTTAACAGCACCGCAAAAAGGTATACGAAAAATACAGTAGCCACAAACTGTACACCAAATAAAAACAAAAAATACTGTATATCACTTATTCCTGCCTTGACAGGGAACAAAGCTCCTATTACAGCTGATCCCATGATGGTCAGGTAAACTACGATAATATCTGCAAATCCCCATCGAGGTCTTTCTAACACGTTATATACCTCCCAATCTTTTCTATTATACTCCAAATACCTGCCAATCACCCGCTGAATTTATGGACATCATGCTCATTTAAATCCAATCAGGCGGGCATAATATATTTAATATATTCAAAAGATGGGAAGAAGGCTGGCTATGACCCCATTGAAACTAGCGAAGAAGTTGTCCAGGCAGTAGAAGAAGCACAGGAAATTTTTAGAAAACGATCTGTTCATAGAGCAAAAAGGGATACGTTCACTGGTCGATAAAGATGCCCGGGTAGGACACAAAAGCAAGACCCAGTCATTTTACGGATACAAGGCAGAACTACCATAAACATGAAGTCCAAAACCTATAAAAACAAGGGGAAAGATTGCAAACTGCTGGAATACAGCTTTGAGCGTGAGCGCTGCCGCAATTGCCCGCGCCGGCCTGAATGCATCGGAAAAAGCAAGAGGATAGCCAAGATGGTATCCGCTTCAAAAGGTTTACATCCGCTTGTTTTGTGTTTTTCGACCGTTGGTTGCTAATTAACAGACAAAACTGGGTTAGGGCAGACTGAGGCGACCTAAAAAGGTACTTTTTCAGTGGTCTCAAAGCGTCCCCTCGTGTCACTTCTTTACTGAACGATGGTTATGTTGCCGTTAGCGGTAGTTCCCATAATTTCAAGATTGAATGCTTTTATTGACCACCCTGTCAAATTTGCATCTTGGGCCCACAGCCTCCGATTTAAACCGGTTGATTCGAATCGGAGCTCTTTACCCCACCCCATAGAGGCACTGATCTTGGCAGCTTCGATATAAATATCTTCATACGCTTTAATATGGACATTGTCACCGCCGGCAATATTGGTAGTCGGCAGGCCGTCGACCGTATAGGATGAAAGGTCTACCTGACCTGAGCTGCTGGTTATTATAATCTGGTTGTTCCAACCTGAATTCGTCATATTTACAGATTTTGCTTCAATATTATCAAGCGCAGTAATTATGATATTGCCTTTGCTTGACATTACAGTCGGCGGTATGTCATCTACTTCCAAGGAAGATAAGGTTATGGTGCCGTTAGTACTGGTAATCAATAAATCTTTAGCATCAGCCGCACTGATCATGCTTGCCGATCTAGCGGTAATGTTGGCAGCAGAACTGATCTTTATAGCTCCTTGGGAAGAAATCGCCGCTTGATCCAAATCGAGGAAATCCTGACCCCTGATCTCTAATAATTTGCCCGGACTTGTAGACGTAAAGTGGGCATTTCGGGCACTGATACCCATGCCGGTCGATTCAATCAATAAAGCCGGGGTAGGCGGATTGCTGCTCGATCTGGACTCAACGGTGGCACCGTCCAGATTGATTGGGCCCTCCGAGCTGATTTCAACAGTTGCATTAGCAGAACCATTGATGGATATAATTTCTGCGTTTTCAGCATTTATACTCCCTTCTGCGGAGTGAATACTTATCCCCAGACTGCCCTGGGAGGTTATCTCAGTTGCACTGATATTGATGTCGTCTTGCGCCGCCAGATTAATTATCCCAGCTCCATCGGATTTCGATTCGATCACCGTACCGATGGCGCTTATCTTCCCCTCCGCAGCCTCTATGTTCACTAT